>NZ_JBSRUB010000012.1:0-267242 GCF_055129545.1 Acidiluteibacter sp.
GACACTACCTTTAATAATTTAGGAAGTCCAATTGACTCTGCTTACCCAGGTACAGCAGGTGTAGGCAGTGTAATAAAAACCCCTGATGACGGGTATTTATTGGGAGGTTATTTTAATCAGGTACAAGGGTATGCAAAAAACAGTTTAGTAAAGTTAGATTCTGTAGGAAACATAGAGCCGCAGTATTTTACATCAAGAGGGCCTGATTCTACCCATGTGTGGAAAAATCAAGGCTATGTTAATAAAATAGTTCCATCAAAATTCGGTGGGTATTATGTAATGGGTAATTGGTTGTATTGGGATGGCGTGCCTACTCAGCCCATTATTCGCATCCATGAAATGCAAGTTGTTGGTTTGAAAGAGCAGCAGCAATTAGGGGCATTGCTTAAAGTATATCCCAATCCTGTGCAAGAGCAGTTGTATTTGGAGTTTTTGTCCAATGTACGCGTTAGTTCAATTGAGTTATACAGTTTGCAAGGAAAAGTGGTACAATCGTTTCATCACAAAGTCAATTCTATTTCTGTCAATGGCTTAAAAAATGGCATCTACTTTCTGAAAGTCATTTCAGAGCATGGGGTGAGTACGGAGAAAGTGGTGGTAGCTAATTGATCATTCAAAAATGAGAGAGACCTACTGATGCAACCCTTCAGAGGGTTTTAAACCCTCTGAAGGGTTAGTGTTTAAGTTTGAGGTGTGAAAGTAACAAAATGAAATTCCATTAATAAGTACTCATTGACTTCGTTTCAATATCTCCACTTGGCTTGAAATATATCATTTGAAAACGATCGTCTTTGGTCACTTTTATCTCGTAAAAGACATCTTCACCAGTACTTTCCGCCTGATAAGCTTCTTCTACTTTCCAAAATTTGTATTCTGTTTTTTTAAACCCTTTCACTACTTTTTTGGGGAGTTCGTTTGGCCAGTTTAGTTTTTTTCTTCGTTGTAAAGTACCACCCTCATTATCAAATAATACTTTATTGATGTTACTTTCTAATGTAAATTCAGCTTGATAGTTTTTGTCTATTCTCCACCACTGAATCAATTTTCCATCTGGATATGCAGCTTTGAAACTGGCAATGGCCTCGTCTGGAACTTCTGCAGCTGTTAATCGAGTTACATGGCTTGATTGTGCAGAAAGATTAATGGTAAAAGTGATAAAAAGTGCGGTTAATAATGCGAATAAGATTGAACGTTTCATATTGTTTTGTATTTTTTTTAAATACTAAAGAAACCTTTATGCCGTTTTTTGTGTCTTGCTGATAAGTGTGTTTTCTTCCTCATCAATTCTAGATAGATGAGGATTTTTAGAAATAAAGTGTGAATATTTTGTAACACTGCACGAAATGGAAAGAATAGTCAATGTGATTTAAAGTTTGGCACATTTTTTAATCACTTCTATTAACCCTTAAAAAGTATTGATATGAAAATAGCTACAAATAGATTGCAATTATTTCCTCACGGTGGGGGATGGACCATATTTTACGAAGGCACCTTTTCTTTTACAGGTGTAATCAATGATTTTGCAAAAGCACTTTTGGTGGCCAAAGATTTGGCTCGTAAAAATTGCGCACAGTTGTTAGTGAGAGACGAAGAAGGGGAAGTGTTATTAAATACTTCGTTTAAAAGTTAGTTAGAGTTAGATTGTTAGTTGATAAAAAAGGAAGCCTTCTCAGTTGAGAGGGCTTTTTTTTGTTTTTTGATTGATTCATGTCTTGTAAAAGTTCCTTTTAAGTATTAATATCTCTAGTTGGTTGTTAATTAGCTTGTTTGTTAAATATTATTAATTATATTTAGCCTTTATTTTCAATCCCTGAAAACTATGAAAAAGCTATTGGTATGTTTTGTAATTATTTTTTCTTTCCATCACTCCTATGCTCAACTTAAGAAGCAAGTTCTTTTGATTGATTCTAATCTCGCTGCAGATACAGCAAATATTCAGAATAGAGACATAAGGTTTGCTGATCTTAATGGAGATGGCTATCAAGATCTTATATTGAGTTGTTGGTTTCCTACTGGCCCTAATTTGACTTCTACTGATTCAATTTTTATGTATGAGAATGATGGTTCAGGTAATTACATTAATAGAAAACTAATTTATACTAAACCATCATTAGGGAATTGGGCATACATTATAGATTTTGTATTTATAGACATGAACTATGATCAAATTCTTGACTTAGTTGTTGGGACAGACAAAAGTGGCAAGCATATTTTGTGGCTTCAGAATGATGGGAGTGGAAATTTCTCTAATCCATACACAATTGTAGATTCGCCAGCCGGTCGAATGGAGAAGTTTAACGTTACGACTAGTAGAAGTCTTCTAACGCCTGATATAGTAATAAAAACGTCTAATGACTTATTTATTTTAATAAATGATAGTGCTGCTCGTAAATGGACTTTAGATACAATAGTATCGGTGAATAACAATATTGGAATTGTTTCATCTGTGATAGATGGTTCTGATCTCTACGCATTGGTATATGAGAATAATAGTCTTAATTTGAATAAGTACTCCTACTTCAGTTACACTTCGAGTTATGTTGAAAAGCTAGATTCAAATTTGCAATTCTTTGCAGCTAGATTATTTATTACAGATTTTGATAATGATTACAATAAAGATATTTTAATTACAGAGGGTTCTTTCTACATAAAAAAGAATTTGTCGGGATCTTATGGACCGCTTACTTACATTGCTTCATATAATAATTTTCGCAGCTTCGGTGATGTAAATGCAGATGGCTTTAATGATATTATTGAACTAAAGCCTAAACCAAATTCCACAACACCGGACTTGAGTTATCGAGAGAATTTAAGGAATGGGAGTTATGGATCATCAATACTTCTGCAGGAGAATTATGTGATGTTTGAGTTGTATAGAATAGGTGTGCTGCGTTCTATTGATTTTGATAATGATAACGACGTAGATTTTTTGACTCGAAATGGAGATACCATTTTTTTACTAGAGAACTATTCAAAATCTTCATATAAAGGAGAAGGGAAAGTGTTTTTAGATGAGAATAGAAATAAAAATTTTGATTCGAATGAAAGGCTGTTAGACGGAATTAAGGCGACGGATTCCAATTCAAGAAATTTCAATTTTACGAATGAGGATGGCGAGTTTAGTATTGATGTCTACCCCTATGGAACTTCTGTTATTACTTTAGATTCGTTATCTTCCTGGGAAATTACAACGGATAGTCTGGATTATTCATTCAATTCTTCTCATCTAGTGCCATCAAGACTAAATTTAGATTTTGGAATTGCTCGAAAGGACACTATATCAAGATTTAATACAACGTTGGTAGGAGGTTTTCCAAGGTGCAATAGCACCACCAATTATTATATAGAGGTTTCAAATGTTGGAGGTTCTATAATAGATGGAAGAGTGGAGCTTCAATTAGATCCTTCCATCACTTTTAATTCAGCAAGCTTAGCCCCCGATTCGATCGTAGGGAATAAAGTATATTGGCGAATAGATTCAATCAATTACTTTGATAAAATAAGAATTAGATGTGATGTAACTATGCCAAATTTTACATCAATTGGATCCACCTTATTTAGCAGCTTAATTGTTAAAGATCATTCCTCAACTGTTATTCATTCGGATAGTTTAAGTCAAGTATTGAGGTGTTCGTATGATCCAAATGACAAAACAGTTTCACCTATCGGTGAAGGAATAAAAGGATATGTTAATAAAAAGGAGGATCTAGAATATTTGATTCGCTTCCAGAATACAGGTAACGACACGGCTTACAATGTAGTAATTACTGATCGGTTAAAAAATATCGATCCACTATCTTTTCAAATGATTTCAAGCAGCCATTCAGTTAGTGTCGATATTGATAAAGCGGAGTTGGTGTCATTTGTATTTAACAACATTAAATTGGTAGATAGTATTACAAATGAAAAAGAGAGTCATGGCTTTGTAAAGTTTAAGGTTCAACCAAGAGATTATATAAGACCAAACACTAAAATGTCAAACACTGCAAAAATTTACTTTGATGGGAATCCTGCTGTTATTACAAATACAGTAAGTAATCATATTGAGTGTTATGATACCAGTTCAGTCTCATTTAGAATTTTTGATAATTATTTAAAAGTCCTTGCAACAGGTTATTTGAATAAATTTCAGTGGTACTATAATAGTGCCTTATTAAACTCTGAAAGTGATACAGTAGTATTTAGGGGTGATGGGGTTTATAAAAGTATAGTAACAAGTCAGTATGGTTGCCAATCGGTTTCAGAGTTGTATTTGGATGGCGATAATGTGATTAATAATTGTGATGATTACTTCTGGCCTCTAAATGGAAGTACATATAATTCTTCAGGGATTTATTTTGATACTATAACTACTAATCCACATCGAGACTCAATCACAGTCTTGAGTTTAGAAATTAAAAATAACACTAGCTCGACATTTACTTCAACTTTTTGCGGGACTTATGCATGGCAAGGAATGAATTTAACACAAAGCGGAACGTATCACGATACGATTCCAAATTCAGGCGGCTGTGATTCACTGATGACGTTGAATTTGATAGTAGGCAATTCTACAAGTTCAAGTTTGTCAGCCACTACATGTGGAGCTTATGCATGGCAAGGAATGAATTTAACACAAAGCGGAACGTATCACGATACGATTCCAAATTCAGGCGGCTGTGATACGTTGATGACGTTGAATTTGACATTGAGCAATTCTACTAGTTCAAGTTTGTCAGCTGCATCATGCGGGGCCTATACTTGGCAAGGAATGAGTTTAACACAAAGCGGAACATATCACGATACCATTCAAAATTCGGGTGGCTGTGATTCATTTATGACGTTGAATTTGATAGTAGGAAATTCCACTAGTTCAAGTTTATCAGCCACTTCATGTGGAGCTTATACTTGGCAAGGGATGAGTTTAACACAAAGCGGAACGTATCACGACACCATTCAAAATTCAGGCGGTTGTGATTCATTGATGACGTTGAGTTTGACATTAGGGAATTCAACTAGTTCAAGTTTATCAGCTACCTCATGTGGGGCTTATACTTGGCAAGGGATGAGTTTAACACAAAGCGGAACGTATCACGACACGATTTCAAATTCAGGCGGATGTGATTCATTGATGACGTTGAATTTGACATTGAGCAATTCTACTAGTTCAAGTTTGTCAGCTACATCATGTGGGGCCTATACTTGGCAAGGAATGAGTTTAACACAAAGTGGAACATATCACGATACCATTCAAAATTCGGGTGGCTGTGATTCATTAATGACGTTGAATTTGACATTAAGCAATTCTACTAATTCAAGTTTATCAGCTACCTCATGTGGAGTTTATGCATGGCAAGGAATGAATCTAACACAAAGCGGAACGTATCATGATACCATTCAAAATTCAGGCGGCTGTGATTCATTGATGACCTTGAGTTTGAATATAGATACAAATACTAGTTCTGTTACTTCAATATCTTCATGTGGTACTTTTAATTGGAGGGGGAATAATTATAGTCAAACCGGGATATATTTTGATACCATTCCAAATGCGAATGGGTGCGATTCATTAATGACCTTTAAATTATTTTTGTTGAATTCTGATAAGTCTGTTGCAATCAATAATGATACTCTGCTTTCTAATCAAACTTTCGGAAGATATCAATGGTTAGATTGTAGTGCCAATTTTGCGCCTTTGTTGAATGATACAAATCAATATTTTGTTCCGAGTCGAAATGGTAGTTATGCAGTTGAAATTAACAATGGGAACTGTACAGATACTTCTAGCTGCATTCTCGTAACAACAGTAGGAGTCGCTAATCCAAAGATTGAATTAAGTGAGGTGAGCCTATTTCCAAATCCATCAAATGGACTATTGAATATTAGTTTTAGTGAGACTAGTTTTTCAGGTAGTGTTGAACTAAAAGATTTAAATGGGAGGTTATTAATGGTAAAGGATCTTTCTTCTACTACTATCTATTCATTCGAGTTAAATCAGCCGCCTGGAGTTTACTTAATAACACTTAAAACCATTAATGAAACTAAAAGTTACAAGGTATTGCTTAGATAATTTATAAAAGAAGGCTTCAATTAAGAAGCCTTCTTTTTTTACAATAACTCATTTGCAATATTTGCTAATTCTGAACGCTCTCCTTTTTCTAGAGTGATGTGAGCAAATAGTTTATTTCCTTTTAGTCGATCAACTAAATAGCTCAATCCATTACTCTGCTCATCCAAGTAAGGCGTATCAATTTGATGAACATCTCCAGTGAAAATGATCTTGGTGTTTTCGCCTGCTCTTGTAATGATTGTTTTGACTTCATGAGGAGTTAAGTTTTGAGCCTCGTCCACTATAAATATAACATCAGACAAACTTCTACCTCGAATATAGGCCAATGGAGTAATAACGATTTTCTCGCTACTCTGCATTTCAGAGATCTGCTTGTAACGTTTGTCAGCCTCGTCAAATTGGTTTTTGATGTATTTTAAATTGTCGAATAAAGGCTCCATGTATGGCCCAATTTTGTCTTTAATGTCGCCTGGTAAAAAGCCCAAATCTTTATTGCTCAATGGTACAATTGGTCGGGCCAAAATAATCTGCTTAAAATTTCGCTTTTGTTCTATTGCTCCTGCCAATGCCAAAAGGGTTTTACCTGTTCCTGCTACTCCTTGCAGCGTGACCAATTTGATGTCAGGGTTTAATATGGCATGCAATGCAAAAGCTTGTTCGGCATTTTTTGGCTTGATTCCAAAAGCGTTGTTTTTTTCTACTCGTTCTATTCGGTCCAAAACCGGATTGTAAAAAGCCAATGAACTAGCTTTTCCGTTTTTTAAAATGTAGAAATGATTGTTGATTTTTTCTTTTGCCATAAAAGAGTGATCCTCTAGAAACCCTTTTTCATAGATTTCTTTTATTACCTGATGGTCCAAATCATTAATAAGCATTTTGCCACTAAATACGCTTCCTAAATCTTTTACTTTTCCTGTTTCATAATCTTCAGCAGTAATGTTAAGAGCTTTTGCTTTTAGTCGGAGGTTGATGTCTTTTGTAACTAGAATTATTTTTCGACCTTTTTCCGTTTCTTGTAGACTTAGTGCAGTATTTAGGATTTTATGATCTGCCTTTTTATCTCCGAAAACTTTCTCGGCATCCAATAAATAATTCTTATTGGCAAGGACTATTTTAAACTTCGACTTTTTGTTTTCCACCATCGGAATCCAGTCTTGCAAGGTGTGGTTCTGACTTAACCGGTCAATAATCCGAGTAAACTCTCTTGCTTCATAGTTTTTCGAGTCATTTCCTTTTTTGAAGTTGTCTAATTCCTCTAATACAGTGATAGGGATCACCACATCGTTGTCCTCAAAGTTGTGAATGGAATTGTGGTCATGAATGATAACTGAGGTGTCTAAAACATAAATTTTAGATTCCTTTTTTGATTTTCCCGTTGAGGTTTTTTTGGCTGTAGCTTTTGATGATTTTGCGCTCGTTGGCATAGGCGTTTATTTTTTCTTTTAAAGCTACTCCCAATATTTTCCAAATGGCAAGCTGAAGTTGAAAAGAAATAAACTGTTAACCTGTGATAATTATATATTAACGGAAAAGTAAAACGAATTAAATGATTGCTTAACTTGTACCTTCGTTTTGTCGGATTTTAGATTTTCTGTGAGATAAAATCTAAGATAATTTTGGTCGCTCCTTGTTGCTTGTAAACGTATTCTCTCGCCAACTTTCCTTTTTTCATTCGTATATCATCATTTTGAAACAAAGTGCGAGCAATTTGTTCAAATTCTGCTTTTGTGGCAATGCTTTCTGCAGCTCCGATTTCAATTAAATCTTTTGCTTCTTGAAATTTCTGAAAATTGGGTCCAAAAACAACTGGTATTCCATAGCTTGCAGCTTCTAATGTGTTGTGGATTCCGCTTCCAAATCCACCGCCAATGTAGGCCCAGGTTCCATAGGCGTATAGTGACGATAACAACCCAATAGAATCAATGATTAAAACCTTTTTGGTCACATCCATTGAAGAATACAAAGTACCTTCCTCACTAAACAATTGCTGTAAGTTTTTTATCCGATTGTCATTCACTTCATGTGGAGCAATGATGAGTTGGATCTTGTTTTGACGGACAAAATCCACCAATATTTTCTCATCTTCTGGCCATGT
Organism: Acidiluteibacter sp.; assembly: GCF_055129545.1. Taxonomy (NCBI): domain Bacteria; kingdom Pseudomonadati; phylum Bacteroidota; class Flavobacteriia; order Flavobacteriales; family Cryomorphaceae; genus Acidiluteibacter; species Acidiluteibacter sp. The sequence continues at coordinate 8,145 of NZ_JBSRUB010000012.1, forward strand.
ACTACCTGCAACAAATGTTGGTTTCTCGTCTACGAAAGCAGCGATATCATGAAGTGGTTTTGCAGCACTTACCACATCTATCACTCGGTCAAATCGGGTGTCACCTGCTAATGTTGTATTCGTGTAATTTATGGATGACAATAAGTCGATGGAAGATTGATTTTGTAAGAAAAAATGGTTGAATGATTGAAGTTGTTTTCTGAACCATTTACCGTACCATTTAAAAAAATGTTGATTGGATCGAAAGATTCCAGAAATGAGAAATGTGGGCGTTTTTGATTTTTTTAATTCAATCAGGTAATTGAACCAAAATTCATATTTAATAAAAAATACGAAATGAGGTTTTACAATTTTTATGAATTTCTTTGAATTGCTGAGTGTGTCTGCAGGAAGATAACAAATGTAGTCGGCTCCGCTATAATTTTTTCGAATTTCATACCCTGAAGGTGAGAAGAAGGTCAATAAAATAAAATGAGCAGGGTGTTTTTTACGGTAATTTTCAATGACCGATCTACCTTGCTCAAATTCACCTAAAGAGGCACAATGAAACCACACTACTTTTTTGTCTGAAGGGATATTATTTTCTAGATGTTCAAATACTTTAACTCGTCCATCTACCCATAATTTTGCTTTTTGAGTAAATAGTGAGGCAAAATGAATGGTAAATTGATAAAAGAGGATTCCTAGTGTATAAATCGTCCTCATAATTAATAATAGTAGAATTCTTGAGTAGATTTTTTGTAGAAAGGAATAATCCATCCTATTTTTATTCCATACATGCTATCAAATCTACTTTTAGTATCCTCTTGCTGAAGGTCGTAATTATAGCCTCTCTTATTTTTTGTAAAAGCTTGGATACCCTCAATTCCAGCATAAAAATTGATCAGTCTTGTTTTGCCATAATATTGATAGCCTATAAATTGATTCACTGAAAATCCAGTCGATAATCGATCGTAACCTTTCTCCATTTCTTTCGTGAGTTGAAGAACCTCTCCATCTCTATAATCAAGGTTAATTCGGTGACTTAAAAACCCTAGGCCTGCAGAAACCAATAACCCTGAGTTTTTATTTTTTCCTTTAAAGTTAAAAATTTTACCTGCCATAAAGTGAAAATTATACCCCCGTTGTTCTATTAAAATGGCTGTTACTGAACCATTTTGTGTAGTTACATATCCATCGCCATTAGTAATAAAATTGATGATGGTAGGTTCCTTCACTTCATTCCCAAAATTGCCATCCATCTTAAATGAAAACTGCCAATTGCTTTTTGTTTTGTAGCCAATTTCGCCGCCCACAGAAGCTGTATTCCCAAATCGTTCCGCAAAATCATTCGCAGGGGCATAATACCCGAAGTTTAATTTTACGAAAGCTACTCCAATAGTGGAATCCATATTTATTTGAGAAAACCCATTTAAACCTGATAGTGTAAGGATTGACATTAATAAAATAGACTTAGAAACAGCGAATATTTTTTTCATTTTGCGAATTTACGAATTGTTTTATTTGCCTGTGGTCGGTCAAAAATAACTATCTTCGCAACGCAATTTTTTATATTATCTTATGAATGATATTCAAATGGTTGACTTAAAAGGTCAATACCAAAAAATTAAAGATAAAGTTGATTCTCGAATAGCTGAAGTGATAAATTCCACAGCATTTATTAACGGGCCTGAAGTCAAGTCTTTTCAAGAAGGGTTAGAGAAATATTTAGGTGTAAAACATGTTATCCCATGTGCTAACGGAACCGATGCCTTGCAGATTGCAATGATGGCATTAAACTTAAAGCCTGGAGATGAGATAATTACTACTACTTTTACTTTTGTAGCCACTGCGGAAGTTATTGCTTTGTTGGGCTTGGTGCCTGTGTTAGTTGATGTAGATGCTGATACTTACACTATTAATGCTGATTCGCTAAGAGCCGCAATTACAGATAAAACAAAAGCAATTGTTCCAGTTCATTTGTTTGGACAATGTTCCAATATGGATGAGGTGATGGAGATTGCGAATGAAAAGTGTTTATTCGTCATTGAAGACAATGCTCAAGCAATTGGGGCTGATTTTACCTCAAAAGATGGAACAGTTAAAAAAGCTGGAACAATTGGTATTGTGGGCTGTACTTCCTTCTTTCCATCAAAGAATTTAGGTTGTTATGGTGATGGGGGAGCTATTTTTACTGACAATGATAAGTTGGCTGAAAAAATAAGAATGATTGTAAATCACGGAATGAAGGTGCGTTACTATCACGATGAAATTGGAGTTAACTCGAGATTGGACAGCATTCAGGCTGCCGTTTTAGGGGTTAAGTTACCTGAGTTGGATCACTATAATGCAGCTAGAAGGTCTGCAGCAGATTTTTATGATGCAGCTTTTGCTGGAACTGATAAAATTGAAACTCCGGCTCGAGCACCGTATTCTACCCATGTTTTTCATCAGTATACTTTGAAATTAAATGGTGTAGACCGTGCAGGCTTGCAGCAATTTTTGTCTGAAAATGGAATCCCAGCTATGATTTATTATCCGGTTCCATTGCATCAACAAAAAGCCTATAAAGACGATCGCTACAACGATGGGGATTTTCCTGTTTCTGAGGATTTGAGTCGACGAGTGATGTCTTTGCCGATGCATACTGAATTAACAAAAGAACAATTGACATTTATCACCGAGAAGGTGTTAGAATTTATAAACAAATAATAAGAAATTTTCTATGAAAATAGCAGTAGTAGGAACCGGTTATGTAGGTTTAGTAACAGGGACTTGTTTAGCCGAAACAGGAAATGATGTAATCTGTGTGGACATTGATGCATCTAAAGTTGAAAAAATGAAAAGTGGTATTGTGCCGATTTATGAGCCCCACTTGGATGTAATTTTTGAGAGAAATATCAAGCAAAAAAGATTGAAGTTTACAACGGATTTAGAGTCCGCAATAAAAAAAGCTTCGATTATATTTTTGGCGTTGCCAACTCCTCCTGGTGAGGATGGTTCAGCAGATTTGTCCTATGTGTTAGGAGTGGCTGATCAGTTGGGTAAGTTGATCGAAGATTACAAAGTTATCATTGATAAAAGTACAGTGCCTGTAGGAACAGCTGAAAAAGTTCACGCAGCAGTAGCAGCTAATGCGAAGGTTGATTTTGATATCGTTTCTAATCCAGAGTTCTTAAGAGAAGGGTTTGCAGTTGATGATTTCCTGAAGCCTGATAGAGTCGTAATCGGCACAGAATCTCCAAGAGCCAGAAAAATTTTGGAGGAGTTGTATAAGCCATACGTAAGACAAGGGAATCCAATAATTTTTATGGATGAAAAGTCTGCAGAGTTGACGAAATATGCTGCAAATGCATTTTTAGCAACAAAAATTACTTTCATGAATGAGATTGCAAATTTCTGTGAGAAAGTAGGAGCTGATGTAGACATGGTAAGAGCAGGGATTGGTTCTGATACTCGAATTGGTAAGCGTTTCTTGTTTCCAGGAATTGGATACGGTGGAAGTTGCTTTCCAAAAGACGTTCAGGCTTTAAGTAAGTCTGGAGCAGAGGCAGGATATCCTTTCCAAATTTTGGATGCTGTGATGAAGGTTAATCAAGAACAGAAGATAGCAATTCTTCCAAAAATTGAGGATTACTTTAAAGGAGATTTGAAAGGCAAGAAAATCGCGATCTGGGGGTTAGCATTTAAACCGGACACGGACGATATTAGAGAAGCTCCAGCATTGTATATCATTGACGAATTGATTAAAAGAGGAGCCGTGGTTTCTGCTTACGATCCTGAAGCAATGGACAATGTAAGTAAAGTTTTAGGGGATAAAATTCACTACGCTTTAAACATGTATGCGGCTGTAGAAGAGGCTGATGCATTAGTTATTGCCACTGAATGGTCAGTTTTTAGAACACCAGACTTTACGAAACTATCAAAGAAAATGAAGAGTAAAGTGATTTTCGATGGTCGAAATCTATATGACTTAGATCAGATGAAAGAGCACGGATATTATTACAGCAGTATTGGAAGAACACTAATCGCGTAAAATGAAAAGAATATTAATTACAGGAGCAGCAGGATTTTTAGGATCACATCTTTGCGATCGTTTTATCAAAGAAGGATATTATGTTATCGCAATGGATAATTTGATTACAGGAAACATTGATAACTTGAATCATTTAATGCCCTTGTCAAATTTTGAATTTTTTCACCATGATGTTTCTAATTACGTGCATGTTTCTGGTGAATTGGATTATATCCTGCATTTTGCATCTCCTGCAAGTCCAATAGATTATTTAAAAATCCCAATTCAGACCTTAAAAGTGAGCTCATTAGGGACTCACCGATTATTAGGTTTGGCGAAAGCTAAGAATGCTAAGATTTTGGTTGCCTCAACTTCTGAAGTCTATGGCGATCCATTGGTGCACCCTCAAACAGAAGATTATTGGGGAAATGTGAATCCTATAGGACCTCGTGGTGTTTATGATGAAGCAAAACGTTTTCAAGAAGCGATAACAATGGCTTATCATACTTATCACGGTGTAAAAACTTCAATTGTAAGGATATTTAATACTTATGGCCCTAGGATGCGTCTGAATGACGGGAGAGTGTTACCTGCTTTTGTTGGACAAGCACTTCGAGGAGAAGACTTAACAGTGTTTGGAGATGGTAGTCAAACACGCTCATTCTGTTATGTTGATGATTTAATTGAGGGGATATATCGACTGTTAATGAGTGATATTTCTGAGCCTGTTAACATTGGTAACCCAAATGAGATTACTATTGGACAATTCGCGGAAGAAATCATAAAATTAACCAATACAACTCAAAAGGTGATCTACAAGCCTTTACCAGTAGACGATCCGATGCAAAGACAACCTGACATTACCAGGGCTAGAACTCTTTTAGGTTGGGAGCCGAAGGTAGATAGAGCTGAAGGCTTAAAAATCACTTACGACTATTTTAAATCTTTGCCAGAAGAACAACTTTATAAAAAAGAACACAATACATTTGAAGGTTATATAAAATAGCGATGGAATACTATTCACATGAAACTGCTATAATTGACGAAGGTTGCAAAATAGGTGCTAATACAAAAATTTGGCATTTTACGCACATTATGCCAAATTGTATTATTGGTGAAAAATGTAACATCGGCCAAAACTGTGTTATTTCACCAGAAGTAATTTTAGGTAATAATGTAAAGGTTCAAAATAATGTGTCCATTTATACTGGAGTTGCCTGTCAAGATGATGTATTCCTTGGACCTTCCATGGTTTTTACCAATGTGATCAATCCAAGAAGTGCGGTAATAAGAAGAGACCAATATTTGAAAACGGTTGTAAAGAAAGGTGCTAGTATTGGAGCCAATGCGACTATAGTTTGCGGACACGACATCGGTGAATATGCGTTTATCGGAGCAGGTGCTGTGGTAACTAAAACGGTTCTGCCTTTTGCATTGGTAGTAGGGAATCCGGCTAAACAAATTGGATGGATTAGTGAATTTGGACATCGATTAGAATTCAACCTAGACAATGTGGCGACTTGTACAGAAAGTGGTCAAACATATAAATTAGAAAATAACAACGTAAAAAGAATTTCATAATGGGAATTTATAAAAAAATAGTTGATAAAGAGACCAGTATCGCAATTATTGGATTAGGTTATGTTGGGTTGCCAATTGCTTTAGAATTTGCCAAGAAGGTAAAGGTGATTGGGTTTGATATCAATCAAGAGCGTGTGGATATGATGAAAAATCAAATCGATCCAAGTGAAGAGCTAGAAAAGGAAGCATTTGAGAATTGTGATATCTTGTTCACTGCCAATAAAGCAGATCTTAAAGCAGCGACATTTTTTATTGTTGCAGTTCCTACACCCATTGATCAGCACAATTTACCTGATTTAAAGCCATTGTTATCTGCGTCAAAAACAGTTGGTGATGTTCTGAAAAAGGGAGATTACGTAGTTTTTGAATCGACTGTTTATCCCGGTTGTACCGAGGAAGATTGTATTCCTGTATTGGAGCAAGTTTCAGGACTTAAATTTAGAGAAGATTTTAAGGTAGGATATTCTCCTGAACGAATTAATCCGGGAGATAAAGAGCATACCCTTCATAATGTAGTGAAAGTAGCAGCAGGTTGTAGTGATGAATCATTAGAAGAGATTGCTCAAGTATACGAATTGGTAGTGCAAGCCGGAGTGCATAGAGCAGCTACTATTAAAGTAGCTGAAGCTGCAAAGATTATAGAAAATACACAACGAGATGTAAATATTGCATTGGTGAATGAGCTTTCCATGATTTTCAATAAGATGAATATTAATACGTATGAAGTATTAGAGGCGGCTGGCACAAAATGGAATTTTCTAAACTTTAGACCTGGTTTAGTTGGTGGTCACTGCATTGGTGTAGATCCGTATTACCTTACCTATAAGGCAAAAGAGTATGGCTTCCATGCGCAGATAATTAATTCAGGACGTTCAGTTAATGACGGAATGGGTGCATACATCGCTAAGAATACCATTAAAAAAATTATTGCAAGTGGTGTTCATGTTAGTGAATCTAAGGTGTTGGTAATGGGTGCTACTTTTAAAGAGAATGTGAGCGACATTAGAAACTCCAAGGTGGCTGACGTAATCGAAGAATTGAAATCGTTTGGCGCATCAGTAGATGTAATTGATCCACATGCTAGTTCTGAGCATTTAGAAAAGGAGTATAATTTTGGGTTAGCTGATCGATTGGCGAACAATTACAATGCGATTATCGTTGCAGTGAACCATGAAGAGTATTGTAATTATGACGAGAGTTATTTTAAATCAATAGCTGCAAAAGGTGCCTTGATTTATGATTTGAAAGGAATTTATAAAGGAAAGATTCAAGAACTGAATTATTTAAGCTTATAAAAATGAAGAATATTTTGTTGACAGGGGGTGCTGGTTTTATCGGTTCTCATGTGGTCCGTTTGTTTGTAAATAAATACCCTGATTACCATATTTACAATCTCGACAAATTGACTTATGCAGGGAATTTAGAAAACTTAAAAGACATTGAATCTAAATCGAATTATACCTTTTTAAAGGGAGATATAGTTGATGGAGATTACCTGAAATCCATTTTTGATAAATATCAGTTCGATGCGGTTATACATCTGGCAGCAGAGTCTCATGTAGACCGGTCAATAACTAATCCACTAGAATTTATTAAAACTAATATTGTTGGAACTGTAGAGTTATTAAATATTGCAAGAACCTCATGGAATGGAAATTATGAAGGGAAGCGATTCTATCATATTTCTACTGATGAGGTTTATGGTTCCTTGGGGGAAACAGGATTGTTTGAAGAAACGACTCCTTACGATCCGAGAAGTCCCTATTCTTCTTCAAAAGCATCTAGCGATCATTTAGTACGTGCCTATTTTCATACTTATGATATGCCAGTAGTTATTTCTAACTGTTCTAATAATTACGGTTCTCATCAGTTTCCTGAGAAATTAATTCCTTTATTTATTCACAACATTAAGAATAATAAACCTCTGCCAGTTTATGGCAAAGGTGAGAATGTACGAGACTGGTTGTGGGTAAATGATCATGCAAAGGCAATTGACGTGATTTTTCATGAAGGAAAAAATGGAGATACTTATAATATTGGAGGACATAATGAATGGACAAATATTTCTTTAATAAAGGAATTATGTACGATCATGGACGACAAATTGGGAAGAGAGAAAGGTGCTTCAGAAGAACTGATTACTTATGTAAAAGATAGAGCTGGTCACGATGCTCGATATGCAATTGACGCCACCAAAATAAAAGACGAATTGGGCTGGGTTCCATCCATTACTTTTGAAGAAGGATTAAGAAATACAGTAGATTGGTATTTGCAGAATGAAGAATGGTTGAATAGCGTTACTTCTGGTGATTACAAAAAATATTACGAACAACAATATCAAGAAAGATAATATGTACGATACTCCCTATCATACTGCAGACCTTACTACCCAAACTATTTTAGTAACAGGGGCAGCCGGATTTATCGGTTCTCATATTTCTCAATACTTGTTACGGTATGGAGCTAAGGTTGTTGCGTTTGATAGCTTAGTTACAGGATTGCAGTCCAATATTGATTTATTTAAGGACCATCCCAATTATACATTCATTAAAGGGGATTTGACCAATTTTGATGATTGCAAGAATGCAATGAGTAGAGTGGATGCAGTTTGTCATCAAGCTGCGTTAGGGTCAGTTCCACGCTCATTGAAGTTTCCTAAGGCTACTCATGAGTCAAATGTGACTGGGTTTTTAAATATTTTGGAAGCTGCTAAATTCCATAAAATTAAACGTGTTGTTTATGCTAGTTCTTCTTCTGTTTATGGAGATAGCCAAGAATTGCCAAAAGTAGAGAGTAAAATTGGTAAGCCACTTTCTCCATATGCGGTTTCTAAATACAGCGATGAATTGTATGCGAATGTTTACAATTTGGCTTATGATATGGAGTTGATAGGATTGCGTTATTTTAATGTTTTCGGTCCGCGCCAAAATCCGGAAGGAGAGTATGCTGCTGTGATTCCATTGTTTATGAAAAGGTTATTGTCTGATCAATCCCCATATATAAACGGAGATGGAGAGCAAACAAGAGATTTTACTTTTGTAGAAAATGCTGTTCAAGCCAATATAAGAGGACTTTTCACAACCAATCCCAAAGCGTTTGGAGAAGCATACAATGTGGCTTTTGGTTCAAGAGTTTCTTTGAATCACATGGTAGAACGGTTGAAAGAATTGATACAAACTGAGGTGGATGCAATACATCGTGAACCAAGAGAAGGTGATATAAAAGATTCATTAGCAGACATTTCAAAAGCTAGAGAATTGATGGGTTACAACCCACTCTTCAATATAGATAAAGGACTAGAAATTACCTTAGAATGGTTTAAGGAAAATAAAGAAGTCTTAGGTTTGCACTGAATTTGATTCGATTAAAATCATGAGCCTATTCTCAAAATTATTTAAGAAAAAAGAAAAGTTATTGGAGCCCGCTGATTTATCTGTGCTTCATGCTGATTTTCACTCGCATTTAATTCCCGGTATTGATGATGGAGCTCAGACAATGGAGGAGTCGATTGAGCTTATAAAAGGGTTGGTTGAGTTAGGGTTCAAGAAGATTATCACCACTCCTCACTGCATGGTAGATTACTACCGAAATACTCCTGAAATTATTAATTCGGGGTTGGCTAAAGTTCAAGAAGAACTGAAAAATCAAAAAATAGATGTATTGTTAGAGGCAGCTGCTGAGTATTATTTAGACGATGATTTTGAGCGTAAAATTAATGGTGGCGAGGTTTTAACTTTTGGAAATAATTACGTGTTGTTTGAATTGCCATTTATTTCTGAACCACCAAATTTAGGACAAGTCCTTTTTACATTGCAATCAATGGGCTATCGACCTATTCTAGCTCATCCAGAGCGATATGGTTTTTATTACAATGAGTTCGAAAAATACCAAGAATTCGTAGATAGGGGTGTCCATCTTCAAATTAACCTAATGAGCTTGATGGGGCATTATTCTCCAGAGACCAAGAAAGTAGCAGAAAAATTAATCGATAGAGGATTGGTGACTTTTATAGGAAGCGATTTGCACAATGTCCGTCAATTAGACTTATTGAAATTGGCCATTAAATTCCCCTATTTACATCAATTGTTAGCGTCAGGTAAATTGAAGAATGCTGAGTTGTAGTCTATATTATATTTACTTCTCGCTCTAATTCCACTCCAAACTTACTTTTTACTGATTCAAGAATATCGGTAGATAACTGATAGATTTCATCGCCTGTTGCACCTCCATAGTTTACCAAAACGAGTGCTTGCAATTTGTGCACCCCATATTGACCAATCGTTTTTCCTTTCCAGCCACATTGCTCAATTAGCCAACCGGCCGCCAATTTGAATTCATTATTACCAACATCATAAACTGGAATATTCTCAAACTGTTTTTTTAATGTGTTTGCGATTTTTGCTGATACCACTGGGTTTTTGAAAAAACTCCCTGCATTTCCAATGACTTTTGGATCAGGTAATTTTGAGGAACGAATTGCAATTACTGCATCACTAACATTTTTTATGGTCGGGTTAGTTATACCTCTTTCGTTAAGTTCATTATTGATAGCGCCATAACTGGTGTTTACATTTGGATTTTTGTTCAATTTGAAATTTACTGCGGTGATCAAATATTCGCCTTTTACCGTGGTTTTGAAAATGCTGGAACGGTATCCAAATTCGCAGACTTCATTTTGAAAGATTTTTTTCTCACCAGTGTTAAGGTGAAATGCTTCTACACTTTCTATAACGTCTTTTACCTCTACCCCATAAGCACCAATGTTTTGCATCGGACTAGCACCAACTTTTCCAGGAATTAATGATAGATTCTCTACTCCGGCATAATTTTGGTCAATACAATACAAAACGAACTGATGCCATCCTTCTCCGGCTGCTACATTCAGGTAGACCGAATTTTTACCTTCTTTTGTTTTTCTAATTCCGGTTAAGTTATTGGTCAATACAATTCCATCAAAATCTTTAGTGAATAATACATTGCTACCACCACCTAAAATCAATAATTGCTTGTTACTTTTTTTGATGTAATCAATAATAGATGGGAGTTGATCTTCGTTAGTTAAATTGATCTGCTCAGCAGCGTAGCACTGAATACCAAATGTGTTTAATGATTTTAATGAAGCATTTTTATTGATTTCCATAGAACTTGTGGTTTGCTTGCAAATTTAGATTTTCCACAATAATATAAGAAACCAATGGATAAACTATTTGCTTTTTATATTTTCGTAGCCTTGATATGACAAAAAATAGACGCATCATCGTTTCTGTTACCAATGATCTTTGCACGGACCAAAGAGTGGCTAAGGTGTGCCAATTTCTAATTGATCAAGGATATGAAGTGACTTTAGTAGGTCGAATTCTTCCAAATAGCTGGGAGATGAATGTTCCATATGAAACGAAACGATTTAAATTAATCTTCAATAAAGGACCTTTGTTTTACCTCAATTTTTCTATTTCGTTATTCTTTTACCTGTTGTTTTCTCGAAAGGCAATTCTATTGTCGAATGATCTAGATACGTTATTGCCCAACTACATCATATCAAAAATTAAAGGAGCTTCTATAGTCTATGACAGTCACGAGTACTTCACAGAAGTGCCTGAGTTAATTCATCGACCTAAAATCCAAAAAATATGGGAATTAATTGAACAAACTATTTTGCCAAGAATAAAATCTTGTTATACGGTGAGCGAGTCTATTGCGAAAGCCTATCAAGAAAAATATGCAGTCGATTTTAAAGTTGTTCGGAATTTACCTACTCAGAAATTAAAAGATATTCCACCTCGAAGTTCAACTATTATTTATCAAGGGGCTTTAAATATTGGTAGAGGTTTGGAAGCACTGATTACCGCTATGGAAAATGTCAATGGGAGTTTAATAATAGCCGGCTCTGGGGATATTGAGGATAAATTGAAGAAGCAAGTCATGGACTTAAACTTAGAATCCAAAATTACTTTTTTAGGAAGACTAGATTCAAAAGCATTAACAGAGATCACCAAGACGGCTAAAATAGGTGTTTCCTTGGAAGAAGAATTAGGATTGAATTACACCTTTGCATTGCCAAATAAGCTTTTTGATTATATTCAAGCCCGAGTGCCAGTGCTGGTTTATCAACTGCCCGAAATGAAAAAGATAGTTGAGGGTTTTGCAGTAGGAGAAGTCCTAGAATCTCATGATCCCAACATTTTAGCAGCAAAATTGAATCAAATGCTTCTGTCAGATCAATATGAGGCGTGGGTTAAAAATTGCGACAAAGCTGCAAAAATTCTCAATTGGGAAAAAGAGCAGGAGGTGCTAAAGACTGTTTTTGATTCGATTTAGTCGATGCTCTCTGATGAATTATTTTCTTCTATTATTTCTTTGCTGCTGCTTTTTGCAAACCCTGGGTCGATGGTTCCCTTTTCGAAACTTAACGTTCTGCCAGGAAATTTTGCCATCAACTCGTAATCATGTGTGGCCATTAAAACTGCTTTGCCATTTTGAGCAATGCTAAATAATAGTTTCATGATTTCATTAGAAGTTTCAGGATCTAAATTTCCTGTTGGTTCATCCGCTAAAATAATATCTGGGTCATTCACCAATGCTCTTGCTATTGCCACTCTTTGCTGTTCACCACCTGAAAGTTCATGTGGAAATTTGAATCCTTTTGTGCCCAAGCCAACTTTCGTTAACAATTCTTGAATGGCTTCTTCCATTTTTCGTTTTTCTTTCCAGCCAGTAGCTTTCATGACAAACTTTAAATTTTCATTCACACTTCGGTCTGATAATAATTGAAAATCCTGAAATACAATCCCGATTTCTCGTCTTAAAAACGGGATTTTTTTGCGTTTCAATTCTTTTAAATTAAATCCGGCCACTTTGCCTTCTCCGTGCTCAAGTGTCAATTCCCCATACAATGTTTTAAGAAAACTACTTTTTCCGCTTCCATTTTTACCTACAAGAAACACAAATTCTCCTTTATTGATTTGAATACTAACGTTAGAAAGAACCAGATGTTTCTTAATAAAAACTTGAACGTTAGTTAATTCGATAATTGTTTCTGAGGCCATTGGTTGTTGTTTTAATGGTAGCAAATGTATTAAATCTAATCACAACGAAAGATTTGTGGTATGATAGCACAAATATGATACATTTTGAATCCCGATCTCCTGGCAGTATGTATTTATGTAAACAAGATTGCGTTGAAAACTTGAGACAGAATTATTCCCATACGCCATAATATAGTTTAATTTTAGCGTTTATAGTTATCAAATCAATTAAAGAAATTCAAAGGTGAGTGTAATTGAAATCCCAAAAATTGAGAACCGACTTTTCCAATTGTTTGCGTTTGCGCTTTTTTTAATGCTCGTTCAATCAAGCGATATTAAAGCCCAACAATCGGTAAATTATGTGGATGAATACGTTTCTTATAGAGATGCATTGGATCTCTTTGACAAAGAAAAGTATGGACCAGCGCAAGAGAAATTCGCTCAAGCAATGACTTCAATTAACAATGTCTCTAATGAAGCTTATAAGGATGCCAAATATTTACATGCCATCTGTGCAATTGAGTTATTCCATGCTGATGCAGAAGCATTATTGGTTGATTTTTTTCATCAATATCCTGAAAGTAAGAATATAAAACAAGCATATTTTAATTTAGGGAAATTTGAGTTTCGGAAGAAGAGATACGATGACGCCATTGAGTATTTTGATAAAATTGTTGTTACTGACTTAGAGGTAAAACAACAATCGGAATATTATTTCAAGAAAGGGTATAGCTTATTTTCTGAGGAGAGATTTGATGAAGCAGCAAATAATTTTTATGAAATAGTTGATACGGATAATCCATATACGTCAACAGCGAGATACTATTATGCGCACATTTCTTACCACAACGGGAAGTATGAAACGGCTTCTAAGAATTTCAAAAAAATTGAGAATGATCCTTTGTTCGCCCACATTGTGCCTTATTACTTCACTCAAATATATTATCTACAAGAAAAGTATGACACCCTTTTGGCTTATGCGCCTGGTTTATTAGACTCAATTAAAACAGATAGAGCCGCAGAGATTAGTCGTTTGGTTGGCGACGCTTATTACAGAACTGGTAAGTATGAGCAATCGTTGCCTTATTTGGAAAAGTACATGATTGGCAATCCTTCAATTCGATATGAAGATAAATATCAGTTAGGATACGCTTACTTTAAAACTGGCGATTGCAACAAATCAATTGACTGGTTGGAAGGTGCCATAGGAGATAATGACACCATTAATCAATCTGCTTTTTATAGTTTGGGTGAATGTTTCTTGAAAGTAAACAATAAGAAACAAGCAAGAGCTGCCTTTAGAAGTGCCTCCGAAATTGATTTAGACGCTTCTTTGAGAGAAGATGCATTATTCAATTATGCAAAATTAGCATACGAATTATCTTATCACCCTTATGATGACGCCATTTTAGCTTTCGAGGAATTTATAAATACTTATCCGAAATCACGCAAGGTGGAAGATGCGTATGAGTATTTGGTGGCAGTTTATTACACAACAAAAAATTACAAAGAAGCGCTGCGATCTATGGCGCGTATCAAGGATAAGAATTATAAATTGCAACAAGCGGAACAACGAATTGCCTATTACAGAGGGGTAGAGTTATATAATGATGGAGAGTACAAGTCAGCAATTTCGCATTTTGATCAATCTACGGCTTTGCCAATTGATCCAATGTTGACTGCTCAAGCCACTTATTGGAAGGCAGATGCTTGCTACCGAGTGAAGGACTATGACAATGCGGTTGGTTATTATACTGAATTCTTGTATCTACCTAGCTCAGCTAAATTGACTTATTACAACTCTGCATTTTACAATACAGCATATGCTTTTTACGATCAAAAAGACTATTCTACTGCCATCTATTGGTTTAGAAATTTTATCTCGAAAGAGAAAGGAAAGAAAACTCCTTTACGGAATGATGCTTTTTTAAGATTAGCAGATGCTTATTATGTCACCACTGATTATAATCGAGCATTAGAGAATTATGAGGAAGCATTGAATATTGGGCTAATTGAAATGCCATATGCGACCTATCAGTCTGCAATGGCAAGTGGTTTGATTGGTGACAATAAGGGAAAGTCGGAGTTGTTGAAAATGCTTATTTCTAATTATGAGAAATCAGATTACACTGATGATGCTTTATTTGAATTGGCTAAAACTCAATTGGTGTTCAATAATCCTGACCTCGCTTTGGCAAACTATCAGCGGTTAATTACAGAGTTTCCAAATAGCAGTTACATAAGTGAAGCTTTATTAAAGAAAGGATTGATTTATTACAATAAGAGTCAGGATGATCTGGCCCTAGCTGCATTTGATAAGGTAGTTAAAGACTACGGAAATAGTAAAAACGCTAAAGAAGCACTTGAAAAGATTAGAAAGATTTATGTGGATAAGGGAGATGTCAGTGCTTTCGAAAAATACATTGATGGAGTTCCTTTTGCAGATATTTCCAAGGCTAGATTAGATTCTACGTCTTATGAAATCGCACAGAATAGTTATTTATCAGGCGATTGTAAAGGAGCAACTAAAAATCTAACCAATTACATTACCAAATACCCGAAAGGTGTTTTTTCATTGAATGCCCATTTTTATAGAGCAGACTGTGAGTATAAAAATAGCTTTTACAATGAAGCCCTTATAGATTACAATGTAGTGTTGGCTTCTCCAAAGAATAAATTTACAGAAGATGCTGTATATGCGACCGCATTTATTTATAAAGCTTTAAATGATACGATGAAGGCGATTTCATCTTTTGAAAAATTGGAGAAAATTGCAGAGAAGCCTGCAAATCGTTTCGATGCTCAGTACAATTTGATGGAATTGTATTTCATGAATAAAAACTACAATAAAGCCTATAGTTATGCTGAGCTTATTTTAGCTAGTGAGAAATTGGATGTTAAGTTGATGGAAGAAGTGAAGTTGATTAAAGCCAAGATTGACTTTACTCGTGAAAATTACGATGCGGCAATCGCAACTTATACCGAGGTTTCTAATTATTCGAATAAAAGAGGAGCCGAAGCAAAATACATGGTGGCTAAGATTAGATACCTGAAAGGAAATTATAGTGGTTGTGAGGAAATGGTTTACAAATTGGTAAATCAAGTGCCATCTTATCCTAGATGGATAGGAAAGGGTTTTATATTGTTGGCAGATAATTTTTTAGCACAAGAAGATGCATTTAATGCTAAAGTGACCTTACAAAGTGTGATCGACAATGCAGACGATGAAGAGTTGGTTCAGATTGCTAAAGAAAAATTGAACATCATCATTAAGTCTGAGAAAGAAGAGCAATCAAAAGAGAAAAAAGAAGCACCCCAAATCGAGTTGATCGAAAATGATTCAAAAGATGAAAAATTATTTAATGAGCAATCGCAACCAGAAAAAAAGGAGGGTAAAAATGAAGAATAGTATTTTATTTTTAGTTGCCCTTTTCGCAATAGTTCAACTGAACGCTCAGAATCAAGTATTGAAAGATTCGTTTATTGTAGTAAAATCCTATAAACCTGTAATTGCCGATGGAAATCGTATTGGATTCAATCCTGTAATTGAGGACACTCAAAAAGTAATTCAAGACTTGAAATATTCTTTTATTAGCAAGCAAGTTCCGGTGAGTTTTGAGGTAGAGCCAATCTCAGCTGCTAAGATTAAAGGAGAACCTTTGGTGAAATTATACAATGGTTATGCTAGAATAGGAATTGGGAACGCAATCACACCTTTGGCTGAATTGTATTTGCACAATTCAAGATCAAAAACGTATTCATTGGGTACTCATTTGAAATATCAAAATAACAATGACATCAATGGTTATGATAATTCGTCAATGAGTCGATTGGGTGCTACTGTATTTGGCAAGCGCTTTTGGAAATCGAATACATTGGGTGGTTCAGTTGCCTACAATCGAGAGGGTTTTAATTACTATGGATTTAAGGTAGACGATGCCAACCGTGCTATCGCTGATACAACAGATACAAAGCAAGTGTATCATTTGTTGGCGGCCAACTTAGAATTAAAAAGTACTAAACAAGATTCATTTAATTTAAGACATACAGTTGGTTTGAATTATTATCGAATTAGCGATCTAGATGCTGTTGCTGCAGAAAATAATATTGTGGCGACTGCAAATGTTGGGAAGTTTCACAACAATGAATACTACATGGTAGACGCTAAAGTCGACTTTAATAATATTTCTAATCCTACAGACACTTCCAATAACGTATTGGTAGGGTTAAGTCCACAAGTGAATAGTTTGGGTGAAAAATTTAGATTAAATGTTGGATTGGGGATTTATGTTGATGCCTCCTCGTCGGCTAAATTTCACTTTTATCCAATCGTAGACTTCAAGTACAATGCTTTGCGTGATGTAATTGTGCCATATGCGGGATTTACAGGTCGAATGCAACGAAATAATTTTAGATCGATTACAAGAATCAATGAGTTTGTGACAAACGATTTGTTGTTGTTGAACACGAATTATCGATATGAAGCATTTGCAGGTATTAGAGGGGTAATAAGTTCTAAGTTGTCCTTCAATACTTCTATCAAAAAATCAAAAATGGATGATTACGGTATGTTTGTGAAGGATGTTAGTGTTTTAAGAAATAAATTTAAAGTTATTTACGACGACATTGAACAATTGCAATTAACCGGTGAAATTCATTATCAGCAATCAAAAAAGTTGAAGGTATATCTTAGAGGAGATTATTATGGATACGATGCAGGAACAGAGGAGGAGGTGTGGCATATGCCCAATTATAAGGTGATGTTGTCAGGAGTATATGATTTAAACGATAAAATTTTAGTTCGCCTAGATTTACATGCAATCGGAAGTCAATATGCAAAAACCTTTGCAACAATAGAGACCGGAGGAACTGAGGTTGTTGAGGCGGTAACCAAAGAGAAGTTAGACGGAGTTTTCGATGCTAATATTGGTTTCGAATATCGATACACAAAACGATTGTCGGCCTTTGTAAACTTCAATAATATTGGGTCAGTGAGCTATGAAAGGTGGCAAGATTATCCGACTCAGCGATTCTCTGTTTTAGGAGGATTGACTTATAGTTTTTAAATAATTAACAAACCGCTTAATTATTTCTATTTCATTTAATTAAATGTTGATAAAACAGTTTTTTTAGTGTCCTTTTTATTGGGTCGCTAAAGAGGCAATGGTTATATTTGTTACCGACTGAATTTAGTATAAATCCAAGCTGATAAAATGAGCGAAAAAGAAGAAGAAAAGTTGGATCGTAGCGGTTATTCTGCATCCAATATACAAGTCCTTGAAGGGCTAGAGGCTGTTAGAAAAAGACCTGCGATGTATATTGGTGATATCGGAATTAAAGGCCTACATCACCTGGTGTATGAAGTGGTTGATAACTCGATTGATGAAGCATTAGCTGGTCATTGTGATACCATTGGAGTGTATATCAATGAAGATAATTCGATTACTGTAGAAGATAACGGTCGTGGTATTCCTGTTGATTATCACGAAAAAGAAAAGAAATCTGCACTAGAAGTTGTAATGACAGTTTTGCACGCAGGTGGTAAATTCGATAAAGACACCTATAAGGTTTCCGGAGGACTACACGGTGTTGGAGTTTCTTGTGTGAATGCTTTGTCTACGGATTTAAAAGTAGAAGTTCATAGAAAAGGAATAATTTATCAACAAGAATATAAGATTGGTAAACCTTCTTATCCTGTAAAGGAAGTAGGTGTGACGGAAAAGACTGGAACGATTGTAACGTTTATGCCTGATAAAACTATTTTTCAGGAGTCAGAGTACAATTACAACACCTTATCTGCTCGATTGAGAGAATTGTCTTTTCTGAACAAGCAAATTCGATTAACCATAACCGACCTAAGAGAAAAGGATGAAGAAGGAAACTTTATCACGGAATCATTTTACAGCGAAGGTGGATTAAAAGAATTTGTTGAGTTTTTGGATCAATCTAGAGAACGTTTAATCGATGAAACCATTTATATGGAAGGCGAGAAAAACGGAATTCCTGTAGAAGTAGCGATGGTTTATAATACTTCATACACTGAGAATATTCATGCGTATGTGAATAATATTAACACGCATGAAGGTGGTACACACCTTTCAGGATTTAGAAGAGGTTTAACTCGTACGCTTAAAAAATATGCTGAAGATTCTGGCGCTCTAAATAAATTAAAGTTTGACATTAGTGGAGATGACTTTAGAGAAGGATTGACTTGTGTAATTTCTGTAAATGTTGCCGAACCACAATTTGAAGGACAAACCAAAACGAAGTTGGGTAACAGCGAAGTGATGGGTGCAGTAGATCAAGCGGTGAGTGAAATGCTAACTAATTATTTGGAAGAGCATCCAAAAGATGCGAGACAGATTGTACAAAAAGTAATTTTAGCTGCTACAGCACGTCACGCTGCTCGTAAAGCTAGAGAAATGGTTCAGCGAAAGAATGTGCTATCCGGTAGTGGATTGCCAGGTAAATTAGCTGATTGTTCTGAAAAGGATCCTGCACTTTGCGAAATATACTTGGTCGAGGGAGATTCGGCAGGTGGTACTGCAAAACAAGGAAGAAACCGAAAGTTTCAAGCCATTATGCCGTTGAGAGGAAAAATCTTAAACGTGGAAAAAGCCATGCATCATAAGATTTTTGAAAACGAAGAAATTAAAAATATATATACTGCCTTAGGTGTTCGAGTTGGAACTGAAGAGGATTCAAAAGCGTTAGATACTTCAAAACTACGTTACCACAAAGTAATCATTATGTGTGATGCCGATGTGGATGGTAGCCATATTGAGACATTAATTTTGACTTTCTTTTTCCGTCACATGAAGGAATTAATCGAAGGAGGAAACATTTATATTGCTACTCCTCCACTGTATTTGGTGAAGAAAGGAGCACAATCGGAGTATTGCTGGAATGATAAACAACGAGATTTGGCTGTAGAGCGAATGAAAGGAAGTGGAAAGGAAAGTAGTGTGGGAATTCAGCGTTACAAAGGTCTTGGAGAGATGAATGCAGAGCAATTGTGGTCAACTACAATGAATCCTGAATTTAGAACATTAAGACGTGTAGCTATTGATTCTGCTGCTGAGGCAGATCGTATTTTCTCAATGTTGATGGGCGATGAAGTTCCACCACGTAGAGATTTTATCGAGAAGAATGCAAAGTATGCAAAAGTGGATGTTTAATTCACTTTTAAATGAATAGAAAAAGCCATCCAAATCTAATTTGGATGGCTTTTTTATGAGTGAACTTTTTTCCTTTTGACTTTTAGGTAAGTTCATTTTAATTTACAGTTATTCTGTGCTCGCCACTTTTTACAATACAATCGTTTTGATTAGCTTTAACACCTTTAAATAATCACTTCACTTGAGTAAAATACTTGGAATATCCGCATTCTATCATGATTCTGCTGCAGCTATTATCTGCAATGGTGAAATCATTGCTGCAGCGCAAGAGGAACGTTTTACTCGAAAAAAACACACAGCTGAATTTCCAATTCAATCCATCAAATACTGTTTATTAGAATCTGGATTTTCATTAGACGAGTTAGATGCAGTGGTTTTTTATGATAAACCATTGCTAAAGTTTGAGCGATTACTGGAAACCTATTATGCATTTGCACCCAAAGGATTGTTTTCATTTCTAAAGTCGATGCCGGTCTGGTTAAAAGATAAATTATTTTTAAAAAAAGAGATTTATGACGGATTAAAGGCAGTTGAAGAATACGACAAGAAGAAACTTAAACTGTTGTTTTCAGAACACCATTTGTCTCATGCCGCTAGTGCATTTTATCCTTCTCAATTTTCAGAAGCTGCTATCTTAACAATTGATGGAGTAGGTGAGTGGGCTACTGCTTCTATCGGGAAAGGAGAGGGGAATAAAATTGCCTTATTGAAGGAGTTACACTTTCCGCATTCCTTAGGTTTGTTGTACAGTGCTTTTACCTATTACTTAGGTTTTAGAGTAAATTCAGGGGAGTATAAATTAATGGGATTAGCTCCATATGGTGATCCTATCTCTACTCAAACAATCGAATTTATTTCAACGATAAAAAATCAGTTAGTCGACATTAAGTCTGACGGATCCATCTGGTTGAATCAAAAATATTTTAATTACTCTGTTGGATTGCAAATGACTCACAATGGAAAATGGGCTAACTTATTTGGAATCGACGTTAGAAAAGAAGATGACGAGTTAACTCAAGACCATTGCAATTTAGCATTGGCCATCCAAACGGTCACTGAGGAGATTGTGCTTCTATTGGCGAAAGAAGCTAAACGAATCACTGGTTCTGATCAGTTGGTTTTAGCTGGAGGTGTTGCGTTAAATTGTGTCGCAAATGGCAAGCTGCAATCTTCAGGAATGTTTAAAGCTATTTTTATTCAGCCTGCTGCAGGTGATGCTGGTGCTTCTTTAGGTGCAGCTTTGGCTGCCAATTATGGATATTTCCAAAATGAAAGGGTTGTAGATCTTAAAAATGACAGCATGAAAGGGAGCTATTTAGGGCCTTTCTATTCTGAAAAGGAAGTAATGCAATTGAATGCGAAATATAAAGCAGTTTCCGATAAATGCCTTTCTGATGATGAGTTAGTTGCAACCTGTGCACAATTAATTAAGGATAAGAAAATCATTGGTTGGTTTCAAGGCCGAATGGAATTTGGTCCTCGTGCACTGGGCAATAGAAGTATTATTGCCTTGGCAACTGACGCAGAAATGCAGCAAAAAATAAATCTAAAAATTAAATTCAGGGAGGGTTTTAGGCCTTTTGCCCCTTCGGTCCTTAAGGAAGAATCTATTCGGCTATTCGAGTTGAAAACTGAATCGCCTTATATGTTATTGGTGTCGAAAATAAAGGAAGAATTTCGAAAGGAGTTACCTCGTGATATCTATAATACACCATTAAAAGAGAGATTATCCGTACCACGGAGCCAATTGTCTGCAATCACTCATCTGGATTATTCAGCACGAATTCAGACTGTCACTGCAGAGTCGAATGCATTGTACTATAAATTATTACAATACGTAAAAAAGGAGACCGGCTTTGGTGTTTTGGTGAATACAAGCTTTAATGTGCGTGGAGAGCCTTTGGTATGTAGTCCCGAAGATGCGTATCGCTGTTTTATGAATACTGAAATGGATGTATTGGTTTTGAATAATTACATTTATCACAAAGAATCGCAACCCGATTGGAATAATAAAAATAAGTGGAAACAAACCTTTAAAAGGGATTAAGATGGAATTTTTTAGAGATTTATGGCTGTTTATGCGCGAACGAAAAAAGTTCTGGTTGGCCCCTATTATTATTGTTTTATTGCTCATTGGACTATTGATAGTATTTAGCTCAGGAAGTGCAGTAGCTCCTTTTATATATACATTGTTTTAAATGGAAAACGTTAAATCCAATCCGGATAAAACCATCTTAACCATCAGTGTTGGGCTTTTGGTGGTTTATTACTTTTCTAAAGTAGAAGCATTCTTATTTATTGCTATTTCAATTGGATTGATTGGAGTATTCTCTCATTATTTAGCCACCAAAATTGAGTGGTTTTGGATGAAGTTGGCTCAGTTTTTAAGTTATATTGTTCCCAATATTATACTCTCTTTCGTATTCTATTTCATTTTAACACCAATTGCTCTTTTGTCCAGAATAGGCAAAAAGAATCCACTCCAGCTTAAAAATACAAGCGACTCTGTGTTTATAGATAGAACCTCAGAAATTCAACCATCTGATTTTGATAAAGTGTGGTAATTCTGCGCTATTTCAATGTGTAAAATAAAATCCAAATTTTCCTATAAAAAAAAGAGCCGAAACTTTTGGTTTCGACTACTTTTCATAACTAGTTTGAATAGGGATTCATAATTAGTAATGTCGTTATTTTAAATTCACAATTTTGATTTGACCATTATAAGGATGAATCTCATTGTTATCATCGTATAAATTTACTTTCCACAAGTAGGTGCCCATGGTCATCATTTCACCGTCATTATTTCTTCTTCCATTCCATGGCTTGGTATAGTCTGAAGTGCTGTATAGTATTTGTCCTGATAAGCTATAGATGGTCATTTCAAATTTCAAGTTATTGGCTTCTATAGCTTTTGGAATGAATGCATCATTTATCCCGTCACCGTTTGGAGTAAAAGCATCGTATGAATAGATGTTGAAATCTTCTTCAATTTGAATCGTTTTTGTAGTGGTTGATTTGCAACCATTATTATTTTTTGTCGATAGAGTTACGTTTATTTTCGACTCTCTACTAAATGTCTGGTTAAAGTCAGCTTTGTTCGCTACCTCAGTGCCATTAATGAACCAAGTATATACTATTTCGCTATTTGATTCGCTTTCAAAATTGTAAGTAATCTTTGCAAATTCCTCACTTTTTTTCGCTGCTATAAAGTTAGATTTAGAAGCCGATGAAATGGTAAATGATTTTGAATCAATTCTTTTGTCACCTTCAAATAAAGATAAGTTGTATTCGCCTTCTCTCTCAGTTATATATTCATTTCCATCAACTGCCTCTCCATTTATCTTTATAACCTGATTTTTAGAAAGTGGGGTTTTAGTTTCAAATTTAACAACGTCGTCTAGACAAAAGGCAGTTTGATTTAGCACCAACTCATTCTTTGGAGAATTGCTCTCAATAGAAATTGATTTTTCATCTGAAGCAGGTTGTAGCTTCTTAGGAATTGTCTTTTCTGTTGGATTAACTTTTTCTCCCTTTTTTTCGATTGATTTTTGTTGCTTAGTTTCTTGCTTTAAATCTTGTTGTTTTACATTATTGATAGAAGTGCCTTCTAGATTATCTATTTTTTCGATCGAAGGATTTGTCGACGATTGATCTTGTTCTTTTTCAATTGCGTCAGTAGGGGCTATTTTTTCGGCAGTTACTGGTTTGGTAGGTTGGTCTGAATTAAAATAATATGCACCCAAAGCAATAATCGCGGCACCTACAAATATAGAAGCCACTTTGTAGAAAGGCGCTATACCTTTCTTAGGTAGCTGCTTAGAAAGGGAGTTCCAGTCTGCAGCATTGTATTCAAATTCAAACTCATTAAGCTTGTCTTGAATTATTTTGTTGTATTTATCTTGTTCCATCATTGTCTAATCTCTTTTTCTATCTTCTAAAAGTTTTCTCAGGTTTCTTTTGGCTTTCGCTAAGTTTGATTTGGAGGTGCCTTCACTAATGTCTAATTCATCAGCAATTTCTTTGTGCGAGTATCCATCCAAAACAAATAAACTAAATACGGTTCGATACGATGGGCTCAACTTTTGAATGCTGTCCATTATATCTTTTGCCCTAATATCATCATATATTGATTCGTCTTCATCTGGTGTTTCCACTAGCATGTTTTCGTCAATATTTGATTCAGAAATCGCGTATTTATTCTTGTTCAATCGATAATAGTCAATCGCATTATTTACCATTATTCTCCTGATCCAACCTTCCAAAGAACCCACATTGTTGAATTTATGTATTTTCTTAAATACCTTCAAAAACCCATCTTGCAATAAATCTTTTGCCTCTTCTGGTCTTCTTGAATACCGATAACAAACTGCTAGCATCTTTCCATACATCATTTTGTATAGGTCTTGCTGTGCGTCTCTATTGCCTTTTGAGCAACCCACAACAATTTCTTCTAACTTTTCAGGCGATATCGGCTCCATTCAACTTTTATACTGCTTTGACGGTAAAAGTAACAAAGGTTGCCTTCACCTTTTAAATTTTCCTCAATTCCTTTTTTCGACATTTTAATCGATAAATAATTGGCGGTTTATTTTCCTCAAAGCTTTAGGTTTCCTAATTTAGCAGCTTCCTTAGAGTTTCATATTAAAACATAAAATAAAATGAAAGTAACTGTAGTTGGTGCCGGTAATGTAGGTGCTACATGTGCAAATGTTATCGCTCACAAAGAGCTTGCAAACGAAGTGGTATTAGTAGATATTAAAGAAGGGTTTGCCGAAGGTAAAGCGCTTGATATTTGGCAAACTTCTCCAATTAATTTATACGATACAAGAACGATTGGTTCTACTAACGATTACGCAAAAACTGCTAATTCTGATGTAGTTGTAATAACTTCTGGTTTGCCAAGAAAACCAGGAATGAGCAGAGATGATTTAATTTCTACAAATGCTGGTATCGTTAAGTCGGTAACTGAGAACATTATAATGCATTCACCAAATGCTAAAATTATCATTGTTTCTAATCCTTTAGATGTAATGACTTATGTAGCATATTTGACTGCAAAAGTTGATTCAAGTAGAGTATTTGGAATGGCTGGTATTTTGGATACTGCGCGTTACAGAAGTTTCTTAGCGGAAGCATTAGATGTTTCTCCAAAGGATATTCAAGCAGTATTAATGGGCGGTCATGGTGATACTATGGTTCCACTTCCTCGTTATACTACTGTTGGTGGTATTCCGGTTACTGAATTGATCGATGCTGATAAATTAGACGCAATTGTTGAGCGTACTAAAAAAGGTGGCGGTGAATTAGTAAACCTAATGGGTACTTCTGCTTGGTATGCACCTGGTGCTGCAGCAGCTCAAATGGTTGAAGCTATTGTTAGAGATCAAAAAAGAATCTTCCCAGTTTGTGCGTGGTTGCAAGGTGAGTACGGAATGAAAGATATTTATCTTGGAGTTCCTGTAGTTTTGGGAAAAAATGGAATAGAAAAAATTATTGAATTGGATTTAAATGCAGACGAAAAAGCACTATTAGAAGAATCAGCTGTTGCTGTGAAATCAGTTATGGATGTTTTTGATAAAATGAATATCGTTTAATTTCAATATTAATTATAGTATAATTGGGGTGAGAATTTTTTCTCACCCTTTTTTTATGGTAAAATGGCAGTTAAAATACCAATCGAATTTGTTCAAATAGATGAAGGAATTCACTTATTAGTAGAAGTAATTATTAATGGATTTCCAGTTAAGCTAGTGTTAGATACTGGTGCTTCTCGCACAGTATTAGATAGAAATACAATCGACCTATTCTTGGTTGATCAACTAGAAGAAACTGATGAGGAATCGACTAGTATAGGAAATGGTTCATTGAAAAGTCAAAAAGCAGTAATCAATGAGCTTCTGTTCGGTTCATTAGCACTTACGAATAGAATCGTCAACGTTTTGGACCTTTCCAATGTGATCGAAGTATACGAAGCCCTTAATTTGCCAATGATTCACGGAATACTTGGTGCCGAATTATTGCAAGAACTAAATGCGGTAATTGACTTTAAAGAAAAGAGTGTAACAATCTCTAGTTAATGTACGATTAGCTTTTCAGCCTTGCTCACTTTGCCGTCAGATTGAAGTTGTATAAAGTAAACCCCTTTATTTTGTTGACTTAAGTCTAGTTGTTCCATTTTTTGGCGGATGGTTTTCTCCAAAACTAATTTTCCTACTAAGTCAAATATTTTTACTTGATATGATTTTCCTTCTTCGAAATCAGATAGTAATAGGTTAAATTCTCCTTTAGAAGGGTTTGGGAATATTTTGAGTTGCATTTTAGAAGAACTTTCAAAATTAGCATGGTCATTATCGATTCCAACAAATCCATCACCATAAAAAATAGTTATACCACCCGATTGATTACCCAAAATAAGATCAATTTTCCCATCATTGTTTAAGTCATAAACATCACCTGATAAATTATACCCAATATTTAAATCAAGTGCATTGTCTTGAGTGAAAGTAAATGATCCGTATATGTTGGAGTCTATGTCTGTAAATGCTTTTAATTTGCCATTATTAGCAGGTGAAAGTAGTTGTAATTTACCTTGGTACTCGTAAAAAAGCGGTTGGCTGTTGTTGGATGGTTTATTTTGATTTTCATATATAGCAGACCTTACATTTCCAATAGAATCATATGAAACATTGATATATCCATTCCCGCTTTCATTGATAGTATCACTATCTATAATGTAGTTTCTAAAAGTAAGGTAATTGCTTGCTTGATTAACGCCTGTTAAATATAGAAATCCCCTATTCGCAGGGATGCTTGTTTCTGTAATCTCATATCGATCATTGATTGTTAAACCTGAAAGGTCCGGGTTGCCTTCAATGTAATATTTGAATATAAAGTTGCCTTCCCAAACAATAGAATCAATTTTTAAGTTGAAAATTGGAGATGCGTTAGTGCCTCTGTTTTTGAAAAAGTTTAGGTTACCTAACCGCTCGCCAACAACTAAATCAACTTTGCCATCTTTGTCTAAGTCAATAATTCTAGGGTTAGCATTTTCCCCTACTTCTATTTTTTGATAATTTTTCTCAGCTAATCTAAAATCGGCAACTGCTCCAATTCCTGCAATGTTTTCAAAGTAATGTAGTTTGCCAGTATCGTCACCAATAAGCATATCTACATCACCATCAGCGTCCAAATCACCAAAAGCAGTTGAGAGTCTATTAATGGCTCTATTTCCAAACCCTAATAATGGAAGTGTGTCAATTTGAAGGTAGTTTCGATCAATTAATTCAAATCTTGGATTGTTCTGAGTTCCTACATTTTTTAGTAATGCTAATCTACCCGCAGTAGTTAAAGAATCATCTCGATAAAAATTATTTCCGACAACCATGTCCATTAATCCATCAGAATTATAGTCAAAGAAGGTAGGCAAAGCATCTTTCCCGAAATCTAGGATTTCATCTTGAAGGAAATCACTTTTTACATATTCAAATTTTGGATTTCCAAGCGTTCCTGTATTTAAAAATAACCTTGTATTTTTTGCGTTTAAAGCGCTTACGTCATCAGTATTCACTGTTAAAATTAAATCCTTATTTCCATCATTGTTAAAATCCATAATGTATGTGGCTGGGAAGGTTGGGATATTGTTTCGATTTAATGAGTCCGGAGGATATATCCCATCATAGCTTACAATGTGGGAAGATTTAAATCCTGGCGTTTGGTCTCCATTAATCAAACGTTTTACAGAAGTTGAAGAAATGTCACCTAAAAGTAGATCCATTCCATTTTGATTGTCAAAGTCGTATAAAGTAACTGTGGATCCTGAGTGTTTATCTGTATTTACAGGAGTTCCTTTTGTGCCATCAGTAATTTCAGGATTATTGATATTGTTGTAACCACAACTATCTAAAAAGAGTTGTTCATCCACATTGCTTTCTGTGAACCTCCCCCAACAATAATTTCTATACTCGAATTTCAATCCGCAAATACCTAAAGAGTCCATTGAAACATTCTTTTGGTAATTGAGTTGGGTTGCCCCAAATGTTAGAAAATCAATGTCCCCATCCCCGTCTATGTCAGCAATGCCCGGTATGTCAGTTTTGGTTGAATTTAAGTTTTGTGGGAAAGTTGAAGAGCCTTTAACGAATAAAATTTCAGCAGCTCTAAATCTATTATTACCTAAAGATCCGATATTCTTGTGTGCCACAACTCCGCTTGATCCATCTCCTCTGAACATATCAATCATTCCATCGCAATCATAATCAATTAGTTTGATCCAGTCGTAAGATTTTGGGAGTATGTTGATGTATTTTGGTGCATACTTATAACGTACAACTCCTTGACTGCCTTCATTTAAATAGGTAACAAATTTCTCTCCTGCTCTATCAAAAACAACTAAATCTAGTTTCCCATCACCATTCAAATCAATTTCGTTGAATTGTGGCGCATTGAATCCGCCAGCGAACGCTGCATCCAAAAGAATTCCATTTTCCGAAACTTTTATGGAGTCAGCAATAACATATGTAAATTGAGAATGGGCAGAAATTTGTGTAAAAATAAATCCTACAAGTAAAAATAGTTTAGAAGGTATTCGCATGGTAAATGGTAGTTAATTTTAATTCAATCCAGTAGACGCCAAGATAAGAAGAAACGTTGTCTAACAGACCTTTTTTTTTTAATTCAAAATAATATGAATATAAAAGTACATCAAAATTGTTAATTACTAATGGAAATTCTATATTTGCACGCTTAATTTTGACGCACAAATACTAATAAAATGCAGAACAAAGGTTTAATCTGGACTTTCATCGTATTGCTATCACTAGCTTGTCTTTATCAATTGTCATTTACTTGGGTTGTTTCCGGAGTAGAGTCTGACGCTAAGGCATATTCGAATGGAGACCCCAAGGCTGAAGAAAGATATTTAGATTCAATGTCTTCAGTAGCAGTCTATCCAATTTTTGGATTTACTTATGCAGAGAGTAAGAAAAATGAACTGAACTTAGGTCTTGACCTGAAGGGTGGAATGAACGTAACCTTAGAGGTTTCTGTTGAGGATGTAGTAAAAGCTTTGGCCTCAAATAGCCAAGATGAGACTTTTGCAAAAGTAATCAACCGTGCTAAGGAATTGAAAAGAGAAAGTGACGATGATTATGTGACTCTTTTTGATAAAGCGTGGAAAGAAGTAGCTGCTGATAAGCAGATGACTGCTATTTTCTATACCTTGGAGAACAAGGATCGAATAGAAAGAAGTGCTACTAATGAAGACGTAATTGCCTTCATTCGTGAAGAAGCAGAGTCTGCATTTGATAGAAGTTTTGAAGTTTTGAGAACTAGAGTTAACCTATTTGGTGTAGCTCAACCTAATATTCAGAAGTTATCTGCTTCTGACCGTATTTTGGTTGAATTGCCAGGTGTTAAGGATAAAGATCGAGTTAGACAGTTACTGCAAGGAACTGCTAAGTTGGAGTTCTGGGAAACATACGAGAACCAAGAAGTATATCCTATGCTAGCTGAAGCCAACACGAAGTTGAAAGGCTTGTTGCTTGGTGAAGATTCTGATAAAGTGATTGAAATTGATTCAGCGGCAGTAATTGTTTCTGATTCTACAGTTGAAATTGCTGAAAATAATGAAGAGTTACTTTCTGGTGATTCAACAATGGTGGATACTGCGGTTGCTAAAGAAGAAAATTTAACTGATTTAATTTCTGGTGGAAATGAGTCGGATAGTTTAGGTCAAGGCGAGCAATCTATAGAGGAGTTTACAAAAGAAAATCCTTTGTTTGCGGTTTTGACTCCTGCTATTTTTCAAAATGAGCAAGGTAGTTACAGCCCTGGGAATGGTCCTGCTGTAGGTTTTGCAAGAATTTCTGATACTTCTAAAGTAAACGAATACTTGAGAATGGAAGAAATCCAAGCGATGTTCCCTTCTAAATTAAAATTGTTATGGACTGCAAAACCTTATGATGACGCTGAGCAATTTTTGCAATTAATCGCTATCAAAGTAAACAATAGAGACGGAAAAGCTCCTTTAGAAGGTGATGTTATTACTGATGCATTTCAAGATTTTAGCCCAATGGGTGGACGTCCTGAGATTACCATGAAAATGGATGCAGTAGGAGCAAAAGAATGGAAAGCCATTACAAAAAGCAATGTTGGTTCAAGCATCGCAATTGTTTTAGATAACTACGTTTACTCTTTCCCAAATGTGAACCAAGAAATTTCAGGTGGAGTTTCATCAATTGAAGGTGACTTCTCTATTGATGAAGCGAAATTAATCGCAAACATTTTGAAGGCTGGTAAATTGCCTGCTCCGGCTAAAATCGTTGAAGAAGCTATTGTTGGTCCTTCATTAGGACAAGAAGCAATTTCTTCAGGACTGTCATCATTCTTGATCGCCTTGTTGATTGTATTAATATACATGGTCTTTTATTATGGTAAAGCGGGTATTGCTTCAGATATCGCATTGTTGGCTAACTTATTCTTTGTTTTAGGAGTTCTAGCTTCAACGAATATTGCTTTGACACTTCCTGGTATTGCGGGTATTGTTTTAACGATAGGTATGTCAGTGGATGCAAACGTGCTAATTTATGAGCGAATTCGAGAAGAGCTTGCTGCCGGTAAAGGTGCTAGATTGGCAATTGAAGATGGATATAAAAATGCTTATTCTTCAATCCTAGATGCAAACGTAACTACACTATTGACTGGTGCTATTCTTTGGTTCTTCGGTACAGGTCCTGTTGAAGGTTTTGCTAAGACTTTAGTGATTGGTATTTTTACTTCACTATTCTCTGCAATCTTCATTACTCGATTGATTTTTGCTTGGAGATTGGATAATAAAAAGAAGATTACAGTTTCTACTCCTTTTACAGAAGGTGCATTCCAAAACATGGCGTTGAAGTTTGTAGCCAATAGAAAGAAGTTTTACATCTTCTCAGGAATCCTAATCTTAGTTGGAATTAGTTCTTTTGCTACAAAAGGATTGTCTTATGGAATTGACTTTACTGGAGGTAGGACTTACTTAGTTCGTTTTGATCAAGAGGTAAATACTACTGATGTTAGAAATTCATTGAAAGATGCATTTGTTACCGAGAATGGAGTGAATTTATCTCCTGAGGTAAAAACTTTTGGTAATGCGGATCAAGTAAAGATTACAACATCATTCTTAATTGATGATGAAGCTTTGGATGCTGATGATAAAGTAGAGGGTAAGCTAAACGAAGGTTTGTCTAAGATGAACTTGGATTATGAAATCATGAGTTCACAAAAAGTTGGTCCGACTATCGCAGACGACATTAAAACATCATCATTCTGGGCTATTGCATTCTCTTTAGTTATCATTTTCTTATACATTGTATTTAGATTTAGAAAGTGGCAGTATGGCCTTGGGGCTATTGTAGCGATTTTCCATGATGTACTTATTGTGTTAGCAATATTCTCAATATTCTATGGTATTTTACCTTTCTCTTTAGAAATTGACCAAGCATTTATTGCAGCTATTCTAACGGTAGTGGGATACTCTATTAACGATACAGTGGTAGTGTTTGATAGAATTAGAGAGTATTTAGGGATGCACAAGAAGGCGCCAATGGATGAGACTATCAATAATGCCTTGAACAGTACATTGAGTAGAACATTTAATACTTCTTTAAGTACAATATTCGTATTGTTAATGATCTTCCTTTTTGGTGGTGAAGTAATTCGAGGATTTGCTTTTGCACTTTTAATTGGTGTAATCGTTGGAACTTACTCTTCACTTTGTATTGCTACACCGGTAGTAGTAGATTTAGCGAAAAGAGACGAGCAAAAGAAAGTAAAGTAATAAATTAATATTTTTAATAAGCCCCATTCTTCAATAGAGGAGTGGGGCTTTTTATTTAATTTTGTTTCAAATTATAAAGACATGTTGAACTCCATCTTGCTTTTTTTCAATATTGGTACTCCCGAGTTATTCGTGATTATTTTAGTCATTATTATGTTCTTTGGATCTAAGAAGATTCCGGAGCTTGCGCGTGGTCTTGGGAAAGGGATTAGAGAATTCAAGAATGCCACTTCAGATATTCAAGAAGAGATTCGTAAAAGCTCTAAAGTTGTGAATGAAGAAATCAACATTACAAAAGACATAAACAGTCAGCCTCGAAAGAAAAATTCTGAAAACTAAATGCTACTATCCACTCTATTTCTTATTGGTGGTTTTCTGCTTTTAATATTAAGTGGAGACTTTTTAGTTAAAGGAGCGGTATCGATAGCATTAAAATTTAAGCTGTCTTCATTGGTCATAGGAATGACTATCGTCTCTTTTGGTACTTCTGCACCTGAATTGCTCGTGAGTATAGATGCTGCATTAAGTGGTTTTCCCGATATTACAATTGGAGCAATCGTTGGTTCTAATATCTCTAATATTGCTTTGATATTGGGACTTACAGCAATTATTTTTCCCATCGCTGTTAAACGTGCTACCATTCGGACGGATTGGCCAATGATGATGTTTTCTACATTGTTGTTCATTGCATTTGTCTTAGACGGAGAATTGTCGGCAATCGAAGGCCTTATTTTATTTGCTGCCTTGATAATTTTTATTGTTTGGTTAATTTACAACAGTAGAAAGACCCATGAACTGCCTGCTGCAGCAGAAGAAGTAGATGAAAGTGCTAAGAAGATTCCTGTTTGGAAGGCTGTTTTTTTAATTGGTCTTGGTGCATTAGGGTTGGTTTTTGGAGCTGATTTGATGTTAGAAGGTGCTGTCGATATAGCCAGGAAGTTTGATGTAACTGAACGTGTCATCGGATTAACCATCGTTGCTTTTGGGACAAGTTTACCTGAATTGATTACATCTTGCGTCGCAGCTTATAGAAAGGAGGCTGATATTTCAATTGGAAACCTTATTGGCTCCAATATATTTAATCTATTAGCAATTTTAGGTATAACAGCCATGATTCATCCAATACCGGTATCATCTAGTATTATCAATTTTGACAATTATGTGTTGTTGGCTATTTCAGCACTAATTTTTCCATTAATCTATTTTGGAAGGAAAGTCTCAAGAATAAAAGGTGTATTTCTTGTGTTATTCTATGTAATATACATTTATTCCCTCTTTTAGTAGTTCTTGGAGGGGGTGTCACATAATAAAGTGATTTTATTTTCACTTTGATTGAATAATTATGGGGGGTGGTTGATAAATAAATGCTTTTTTTTGAGCGAATCTAGATTATCTGTTTAAATTTGCAGGATAATTCACCTCAAATTTAATTTTATGTCAACTATACGTTTTAAAGCTTTAGAGGCCGTAATGTCTCGAACCCCAAAAGAAGTTAATTATCCTTCTGCTAAAGTTTCTGATTATTATGGAGTTCATGTATTCGATAAGGATGCAATGAGCCAGTATATGCCTAAAGATATCTACAAGGCAGTAGTTAGTGCAATTGAACAAGGTACACGTGTTGAACGTAAGATTACTGACTTAGTAGCATCGTCTATGAAGTCTTGGGCAATGGAAAAAGGGTGTACACATTATACGCACTGGTTTCAACCATTGACAGGAACTACTGCAGAAAAGCATGATGCATTCTTTGAGCCAATTAGCGAGAATAATGTAGTTGAGCGATTTGACGGAAATCAGTTGGTTCAACAGGAGCCAGATGCATCAAGTTTGCCAAATGGGGGTATCCGAAATACATTTGAAGCCAGAGGATATACTGCTTGGGATCCATCTTCCCCTGCATTTATTATTGGTAAAACTTTATGTATTCCAACTATATTTATTTCATACACAGGCGAGTCGTTGGATTATAAAATGCCATTATTAAAGGCATTGAACGCAGTTGACAAAGCTGCAGTTGATGTGAATCACTATTTTGATAAAAATGTAAATAAAGTAATTGCTACATTAGGTTGGGAGCAAGAATATTTTTTAGTGGACATCGCATTATTTAATGCGCGCCCTGACTTAATTGCAACTGGACGAACAGTTTTTGGTCATTCTCCTGCAAAAGGGCAAGAGTTAGAAGATCATTATTTTGGTGCAATTCCTGAAAGAGCAAGCGCGTTTATGCGTGAACTCGAGATTGAATGCATGCGTTTAGGTATCCCTGTTAAGACTCGTCACAATGAAGTAGCTCCAAATCAGTTTGAGTGTGCTCCGATTTTTGAAGAAGCCAATTTAGCTGTTGATCACAACCAATTGCTAATGGATATTATGGATCGAGTTGCTCGAAAGCATAATTTTAAAGTGTTGTTGCATGAAAAGCCATATGCTGGTGTAAATGGATCAGGAAAACACAATAACTGGTCATTGAGCACCAATACAGGTGTAAACTTATTAAGTCCGGGAAGTACGCCTAAATCTAACTTGAGATTTCTAACTTTCTTTATTAGTGCTATAAAAGCAGTTCATGATAATGCTGATTTATTAAGGTCTTCCATCGCAACTCCAGGTAATGAGCATAGATTAGGAGCAAATGAAGCACCTCCTGCAATTATCTCTGTTTTTATCGGTTCTCAATTAACAAAAGTGTTGAACCATCTGGAAACAAAAGTGAGTGAAAATAAAGCATTGACGGCTGATGAAAAAACAGAGTTGAAGTTGAATATTGGAAAGATTCCTCAAATATTATTAGACAATACAGATCGAAATAGAACTTCTCCATTTGCATTTACAGGAAACAAATTTGAGTTTAGAGCTGTTGGCTCAACAGCAAACTGCGCCAATGCAATGACTATTATCAATACAATTGTTGCTAAGCAGTTGGTAGACTTTAAAGAAGATGTTGATGCCTTAATTTCTAAGGGAGATAAAAAAGATGATGCAATCTTTAAAGTATTGAGAAGATACGTTGTTGAGTCTAAGAAAATTCGTTTTGAGGGTAATGGCTATGGTGAAGAATGGTTAAAGGAAGCGGAGAAAAGAGGATTAAATAATATCAATTCTGCGCCGCATGCATTAGATGTACTAAAAGAGAAGAAAACAATTGATTTGTTTGCGTCTCAAAATGTTTTGACGCACAGAGAATTGGAGGCTAGGCATGAGATTGCATTAGATAATTATACCACTGTTATTCGAATTGAATCAAGAGTAATGGGTGATTTAGCAATTAATCACATCATTCCTGTTGCAATTCGTTATCAAAATATTCTGATCAACAATGTAAAAGGTTTGAAAGCCATCTTTGATGCCGCGGACTTTAAGAAAAATGCAAAGAATCAATTGGAGATGATAGCAGCAATTTCTCAACACATCCAGATTATTTCTGAAAATGCTGAAAAAATGCGCGTTGAACGAAAAAGAATTAACAACTTATCTTCATCTGAAGAAAGAGCAAAAGAATACAGCTTAAAAGTGAAACCATTTTTCGATATTATAAGAAAAAGTGTCGACAAATTGGAGTTGACAGTAGATGACGAAATGTGGCCATTGCCAAAATATAGAGAATTATTGTATACCAAATAATCCCAAAATACAATCATGTACAAGCTTGATGTGTGCATGATTATATTTTACTTTAATGTACTTCATTGTAACATTAAAAAGATTTGTTTATTTTAGCACCCGTTGTGTAAAAAAAACCTTAATTCACCTCTATGAACTATAACAAACTAGTAGGTCTATTTTTCTTTGCTTTTATTTTTTCCCTAAATGTTAGCGCTCAAAAAGATTTCTTAAAAGAAGCAGATCATGCTCTTTACACTGAAGGAAAATACTTCGACGCCATCGAAATGTATAAGAAAGCCTATACAAAAGAGAAAGGCAGAGACGTAAAAGCCGAGATCATTTTTAAAATGGCTGAATCTTATCGCTTAAGTGATCAACCTGAACAAGCCGAAGTATGGTATGATAAGGCAATTCTTGCTCGTTATAACAACCCTTTATCTTACCTTCATTTAGGTGAAATGAAAATGGTGAATGGGAAGTATGATGAAGCAATTGTGCAGTTTAAAAAATACATTGCTGAAGTTCCCGAAGATCCAAGAGGTCAGCAAGGAGTGAAGTCAGCGCAAGATGCTCAAAAATGGAAAGATCAACCTACAAAGTATGTGGTTGAACCAATGAGTTTATTGAATTCTGAAGGCTATGATTTTTCTCCAACCTTTTCTGACAAAAACAATGAAGAAATAATTTTTACTTCTCTAAGAGAAGGCGCCACTGGTTCAGGAGTTTCTGCTGTTACTGGTCAAAGCTTTGCAGATTTGTATGTAACTTCTGTTGATAGAAAAGGAAAATGGAGTGAACCTAAATTAGTAGAAGGTATCAATACTGAAAGTGAAGAAGGTTCTGCAGTGATGAATCAGCGTAGAAATACAATTTACTTTACTAGATGTATGGTGGATAAAAAAGGGTATTTCGGTTGTAAGATTTATCAAGCTAAAAAAATGGGAAATTCCTTCGGTCAAGAAGAAGCTATTCCATTAGGAACTGATAGTACTACCATTGGTCACCCTGCATTGTCAGAGGATGATAAAACACTGATTTTCGCAGCTGACCTTGAAGGCGGCTATGGTGGAAAGGATTTATGGTATTCTACCTTAATTTCTCGTTCTAAAGGATGGTCTGAGCCAATCAATTTAGGTTCTGATATCAATACAGAAGGAGATGAAATGTTCCCTTACATTAAAGATGATGGAACATTGTATTTTGCCTCCAATGGTTTACCAGGGATGGGTGGATTAGACATTTTTAGTGCAGAGTCATTGGGAGAGAATAAGTGGGGAAATCCACAAAACATGAAGTCTCCAATTAACTCAAACGCCAATGATTTTGGAATTATCTTTAATGGAAAACAAAATAGAGGTTACTTTACGACTAGCCGACAAGGTGGTAAAGGGGAAGATGATATTTGGTCATTCTCTGAGCCTCCATTATTCTTTAAGTTAGAAGGATTAGTTAAAAACCTAGAAACAGGAGAGCCATTGGTTGCTGCTACAGTTACTTTAATTGGAACAGATGGTACCACTGCAGAGGCTGAAACGGATGCTGCCGGTACTTTCTCTTTTGCAGACAATGCTGGAGATCCTTATATTAAACCAAATACTTCCTATTCGATTTCTGTAACTAAGCCTGAGTTTTTAAAAGCAAAAGGTAACGAAACGACAGTCGGTGTTGAGGAAAGTAAGCGATTTGCACACTTGTATGAGTTGCAGCCTATAACTAAAGAAGCAATTAAGTTACCGGAGATTTTATATGAATTTGGTAAAACGACTCTTACCCCTCAAGCGAAAGATTCTCTAAATTATTTATACACTACGTTGATAGATAACCCGAATATTGTTATTGAGTTGAAGGCAAATACCGATAGTAGAGGTAGTGGCCCATTCAACATGAAACTATCTCAAGGACGTGCAGAATCTGCAGTAAACTACCTAATAAGTAAAGGTATTGCAGCAGACAGAATGGTGCCGAAAGGATACGGTGAGGACGCTTTGTTGATTACAGATGCTGAGATCAATGCAATGGCTACTGAGGAAGAACGTGAGGCTGCTCACCAATTGAACAGACGTACTGAATTTTCTATTTTGAGAACAGATTACATTCCTAAGAATGTACCTCAAATCCCAACGATAGAAACCGAGGGTTCTGAGGAGACAACACCTTCCGAAGAAGTGGTTCCTAGTGAAGATGCTGCACCATCTGGAGAAGTCGCTCCTGATAGTGAAGTAGAGTCAACAGAAGAGAACACAGAGGATACCGCTCCTGAAGGAGAAGAGTAGCGCAATAGATTTTATGATACTAAACGTCCCTTTCGTCTTATTCGAAGGGGATGTTTTTTTATTTTAACACATGGGTAATAACGAAAGATACGCACAGCGGGGTGTTTCAGCATCTAAAGAAGATGTGCACAACGCCATTAAGAATGTAGATAAAGGATTGTTTCCACAAGCTTTCTGTAAGATAGTACCTGATACTTTAACTGGAAGTGAGGATCACTGTATTGTGATGCACGCAGATGGTGCAGGCACGAAATCTTCGTTGGCTTATGCTTACTGGAAAGAGACTGGAGATATATCAGTTTGGAGAGGAATTGCACAAGATGCCATTATTATGAATACCGATGACTTATTGTGCGTCGGTGCTATTGATAATATTTTAGTTTCTTCTACAATTGGTAGAAACAAAAATTTAGTGCCAGGCGAAGTGATTTCAGCCATTATTAATGGAACAGAAGAGGTTTTAGCAGATTTAAGAAACCAAGGAATTGGGATTCATTCAACTGGTGGTGAAACTGCTGATGTAGGAGATTTGGTGCGGACAATTATTGTGGATTCTACGGTTACTTGTCGCATGAAGAAATCTGATGTAATCTCAAATCACAACATAAAACCCGGAAATGTTATTGTTGGATTGAGCTCTTTTGGTCAAGCTTCCTATGAAACGGAGTATAATGGAGGAATGGGAAGTAACGGACTTACAAGTGCTAGACATGATGTGTTTGGGAAAGCTGTTAAATCAAAATTTCCTGAAACTTATGATTCAGCAATTCCTGATGAGTTGACTTACTCCGGGAAATATGCCTTAACAGATCATATTGATGGGGTTTCTATCGATGTGGGTAAATTGGTGTTGTCTCCTACGAGAACGTATGCTCCTATCATTAAGCAAATCATAGAAAAGTATAAAGGGCAGATTGACGGAATGGTGCATTGCAGCGGTGGAGCACAAACTAAGGTGTTACACTTTGTTGATAAAGTACACGTTGTAAAGGACAATTTATTTGATGTTCCCCCATTGTTTCAATTAATAAAAGAGCAATCTGGAACTGAATGGAGCGAGATGTACAAAGTCTTCAATATGGGACATCGTATGGAATTGTATGTAGACGAATCTATCGCAAATGACATCATTAAAATAGCTCAATCATTTAATGTGGAAGCGAAGATTGTGGGAAGAGTTGAAGCGTGTGATCAAAAGAAGCTGACCATTAAGAGTGAGTTTGGCGAATTTATTTATTAGAAACTATGAGTAATTTATTACAAAAGCTGCAATCCATTAAAGAACGATGGGACGAAGTAGCACAATTGATCGTCGATCCAGAAATTATTTCGGACATGGATCGCTATGTCAAATTGAATAAAGAATATAAAGACTTAGAAGTTTTTGTTTTGACTTATGAAGACTATAAGAATGTGCTTGATAATATAGTTTCCTCCAAAGAAATTATATCGAAAGAGAAAGACGAAGAGTTTCGTGAGATGGCCAAAATGGAGTATGATGATTTGGTCGAGAGAAGAGATGAGTTAGAGGAGAAAATTAAATACATGTTGATTCCTAAGGATCCAGAAGATTCTAAGGATGTTATAGTCGAAATACGTGGAGGTACAGGAGGAGATGAAGCTGCTATTTTTGCTGGAGACTTATTTAACATGTATACGCGTTTTGTACAATCTAGAGGCTGGAAATATGAAGTGCTTTCTATGAATGAAGGAACTTCTGGAGGCTTTAAAGAGGTGTCGTTTAGCGTTAGTGGAGATGATATTTATGGAACCTTGAAATATGAATCAGGGGTGCATCGAGTTCAACGTGTACCTCAAACTGAAACTCAAGGTAGAGTGCATACTTCTGCGGCTACAGTTGCAGTTATGCCAGAAGCTGATGAAGTAGATATTAATTTGAATATGTCTGATGTGAAAAAAGATACGTTTAGATCTTCAGGTGCAGGTGGACAGCACGTAAACAAGACCGAGTCGGCAGTTCGATTGACTCACATCCCTACCAATACAGTGGTAGAATGTCAAGAAGGTCGAAGCCAGATAAAGAATTATGCTCAAGCATTAACCGTATTGCGATCTAGATTGTACGAAAAGGAATTGGCTATTAAAAATGCTGAACGAGCAGCACACCGGAAAACATTAGTATCCTCAGGTGATCGATCTGCAAAAATTAGAACATATAATTATCCGCAAGGAAGAGTAACTGATCATCGGATCAACTTTACGGTTCATAATCTAGATGCGATTATAAATGGTGGATCACTAGATGAAATAAGCGATGCCTTGAAAATGGCTGAGAATACTGAGAAAATGAAAGAAGGTTCAATTGATTAAATCATGAATAGAGTAGAGTTAGTTGCCCAAATTAAAGCAAAGAAGAGTTTTTTGTGTGTTGGGTTAGATACCGATATAGAAAAGATACCT
This sequence comes from Acidiluteibacter sp., assembly GCF_055129545.1. Classification (NCBI taxonomy): domain Bacteria; kingdom Pseudomonadati; phylum Bacteroidota; class Flavobacteriia; order Flavobacteriales; family Cryomorphaceae; genus Acidiluteibacter; species Acidiluteibacter sp. The sequence continues at coordinate 48,041 of NZ_JBSRUB010000012.1, forward strand.
GTGCATCTTCGAGAAAAAGAAGATCCAATTTTTGAATTTAATAAGGCCATTATTGATGCCACAAAGGACTATTGTGTAGCCTATAAACCAAATATTGCTTTCTACGAAAGTCTAGGAAGTAAGGGGTGGTTGAGTTTGGAGAAAACGTTGAATTATATTCCGAAAGATATTTTTACCATTGCGGATGCAAAGCGCGGAGACATCGGAAATACATCTAAATTGTATGCACGCGCATTTTTCGAGCAAATGGATTTTGATTCCATTACTGTGGCTCCTTATATGGGAAGCGATTCAGTGTTGCCTTTTTTGACTTACGAAAATAAATTTGTCATTTTGTTGGCTTTGACTTCCAATGAAGGAGCGTTAGATTTTCAGTTTATGACATCAAACTCAACTGGACTGAAATTATATGAAAAAGTAATTGCAAAGGCGAGTACTTGGGGAAATTCTGAAAACTTAATGTTTGTCGTTGGTGCCACTCGCCCAGAGATGTTGAAGAATATACGAAAGTTGGCTCCTGATAATTTTCTACTAGTTCCTGGTGTAGGTGCTCAGGGTGGTAGTTTAGAAGGAGTGGCAATGAATGGTATGAATAAAGACTGCGGACTATTAGTTAATTCTAGTAGAGGGATTATTTATGCCGATCAATCAGAAAGCTTTGCAACTGTAGCTGGTGAAAAAGCAAAAGAGCTGCAACAAGAAATGGAAGGTTACTTAAAGAAATTTGAAGTAATTTAAAGCAAAAAATGAAAGAAGACTTTCTACATTATATCTGGAAATTTCAAAATTTCAATACAGTAGAACTGGTTGGAACAAAAGGCGAACAGATTACAGTAAAGTCGATAGGAGTGCACAACCAAGATGCAGGGCCTGATTTTTTAAACGCACGTATACTTATTAATGGCCGCGAATGGGCAGGAAATGTGGAGATTCATATCAAGTCTTCTGATTGGTATGCCCATAAACATGAAAAGGACACCAACTATGAAAGTGTGATTCTACATGTGGTGCATGAATATGATCAACCGGTTCAACTAAAGGATGGGACTGAAATTCCAACTTTGGAATTGAAATCAATTATTCCTAGAACTGCGATTGAAAATTATACATCATTATTAAAGGAAACAGATTGGTTGGCTTGTCGCAATAGCATTGCGGACATAGATTCATTTACTTTAAAAAATTGGATTGATCGTTTGTTATTCGAACGATTGGAGACCAAATTGAAGCCCATTAATGATATCTTAAAACAATTCAATGGAGATTGGGAAAGCGTTTTCTATATATGGTTAGCGAAGTATTTCGGCTTCAAAGTAAATAGTGATCCTTTTTTTCAATTGGCCATCAACGTACCGTTTCAGCTGTATTCCAAATATGATCAATCGATGCAAATTGAAGCCCTTTTGTTTGGGCAAGCTGGATTATTGAGCAAAGAATTCAATGATGATTACCCGATTCTTCTAAAAAAAGAATACACCTATCTGAAGGCAAAACATAATTTGTTTGAAATGGATGGAAGCAATTGGAAGTTTTTAAGACTGCGACCTGCTAACTTCCCAACTATTCGATTGTCTCAATTTGCAAGCTTAGTTTTTCAGCATAAAAAGATGTTTTCATTGATCTTGGGAGCAAAATCTATTAATGATTTGATTCATTTGCTAGATGCAAAGTCTAATGAATATTGGGAATCGCATTTTTTATTTGATAAAACATCCAAGCCAAACAGGTTTACTCAACTCGGAATTTCTGGGAAAAGGATTTTAATAATTAACGCTATTGTCCCGGTTCTATTTGCCTACGGAAAAGAAACCGGAAATGATGTCCTAGTGAATCGTGCAGTTCAATTTTTAGAACAGCTGGAATCAGAAAAAAATACAATTGTGACTCATTTTAAAAAAAATGGAGTGAAAGTGAATAATGCCTATTCATCTCAAGCACTCATCCAGTTAAGTACATTGTATTGTAAAAATAAAAATTGCTTAAATTGTGCAATCGGAAATAAAATAATAAGAAGTTAATCTATGATACAAAGAGTTCAAGAAGTAGTCGAGAAAAATGCCTTCGGAGTTTGCGAATGGTGGGGTGAAAAGTTGGGAATCAAGATCCATCGAATTCGATTATTTTTCATTTATTTCTCATTCATTTCTGTTGGATTGTCCTTTTTCGTCTATCTAGCGATGGCATTTGTGTTGGAGCACAAAGAGCTCTTTAAGCATGTATTTTCAAAAAAAAGAACCAGTATTTGGGATCTTTAAGCTAATTCAATTCACTTAAAATCAAAAATTACATTTCATTGAAACGAATACTTATTACTGGTAGCAATGGCCTTTTAGGCCAAAAAATAATTAAAAACCTCGACACAGTTCGAAAAGGTCAATATGAAGTTTTAGCTACTTCTCAAGGAGAAAATAGAATTTCTGAAAAAAACGGATATCAATATAGATCATTAGACATTACCAATTCGGCAGAAATAGATGCTGTTTTTGATAATTTTAAGCCTGATGTAGTGATCAATACTGCCGCTATGACAAACGTTGATGTTTGTGAGGTCGAAAAAGTGAAATGCCGTCAACTTAATGTAGAGGCAGTGATGCATTTGATTAACGCATCAAGAAAGCACAATTCACACCTTATTCATTTATCTACAGATTTTGTTTTTGATGGTAAAGATGGTCCGTACAAAGAATCAGATGAGCCCAAACCATTGAGTTTTTATGGACAAAGTAAGTTCGATTCAGAGCGGTTGTTAGAAGAAAGTGATATCAAGTGGAGTAATGTTCGAACCATAATAGTGTATGGTGTTGCTGAAGCGATGAGCAGAACCAATATCGTACTATGGGCAAAACAGGCCTTGGAAAAAGGGGATCCATTGAGCATTGTAAATGATCAGTTTCGATCGCCTACTTTAGCAGAAGATTTAGCGGAAGGGTGTTTGTTGATTGCCGATCAAGGGAAGGAAGGGACTTATCACATTTCTGGAAAAGACCAAATGAGTATTGTAGAGTTGGTAAAACGAGTAGCCGCATACTTTAAGTTGGATGCAACTGAAATAAATGAGGTGAGTTCAAATACTTTGAATCAAGCGGCTAAACGTCCACCGAAAACTGGCTTTATTCTAGATAAAGCAATTTCTGAATTGAATTATCAACCACATACATTTGAAGAAGGACTACAATTTATAGAAGAACAATTGAAAGCCTAAAAAAAAGAATATATTTGTTAAATCACCTAACTAATAAAACCCAAAATCTTATACATGTCTAAATACACCAATTTTCTACTAGCCTTTTTGTTCATTACAGTAAATTTAACTGCTTCTGAATTTAAAGCGACAATTACAACAGACAATCCATCACCTGAAATTAATGATGGAGAAGCAAGAGTAAAAGTTAATGGTGGTGTTCCTCCGTATATTTATAAGTGGGATAAACAAAGCGTAAAACTTACTTCTGATTTGGCCACTGGTTTAACAGAAGGAGAAGAATTTTCTGTTATAGTTAGGGACTCTTTAGGTTCAGAAATAAAGCTGACAGGCATTGTTGAAACAAAATCAGGACCTGAAAGTATTAATTCACTTGTGAAGCCAATCGTTGGTTACATGAGTGATTTTTTGTTTTGGGACCCTTTTTCTGCGATGGGTATTTATGATCCTGTAGTGTATTCAGATTTAAAAAATGTGAAAGCACCAGGCTGGTCGAATCCTGAGGTAACTAAAATAGTGCTAAAAGAATGGAAAGTTGCAGAAGGAGTGGAGGTCAAAAAAGGACAACTTATTGCGATTGTAACTCAAGACAACATTAAAGATTTCGATGTGTTTGCTAACGCAGATGGAAAATTAAGGCACAATACAGCTGAAGGGAAAATTATTTTTGACTCCGATAATATTAGTGATATTATACAAGTGGGGGCTGAGAATATGGCTTCTATAATTTATGATACGCCTCAACCTGTTTTGCATCCTAATGGAGATATTCAGAAAAAGGGAATTCCATTCATTGTCGTTTGGTTGGTTTTAGGTGCTATTTTCTTTACCATTCGCATGCGATTTATCAACGCTATGGGTTTGCCTCATGCCATGGAATTAATAAAGGGTAAATATGACAATCCTGATGATGAAGGGCAGGTTTCTCATTTTCAAGCATTGACTACAGCTCTATCAGGAACGGTTGGGTTAGGAAATATTGCAGGTGTTGCTGTTGCGATTAGCTTAGGTGGACCAGGCGCAACCTTCTGGATGATAGTAGCTGGCTTGATTGGAATGGCTAGTAAATTCACTGAATGTACGTTGGGCGTAAAATATAGAATTGTAGGTAAAGATGGGGATGTGTCTGGTGGACCGATGTATTACTTAAGTGAAGGGTTGAAGCGCAAAGGAATGGGCGGACTAGGAAAGGTCTTGGCTGTTTTATTTGCTATCCTTTGTATTGGTGGTTCATTTGGTGGCGGTAATATGTTTCAAGCTAACCAAGCTTTCGCTCAGTTATCAGGTGAATTTCCTGCATTAGAGGGAATGGGGATTTGGTTTGGAATCGTTTTAGCCCTTTTGGTTGGAATCGTAATTATTGGTGGTATAAAAAGTATTGCGAAAGTGACAGACAAGATTGTACCTTTTATGACTGGTATCTATGTATTGTTTGCTTTGATAATTATTGGAATCAACTATGCAAATGTAGGAGATGTGTTCTACGAAATATATGAAGGAGCATTTAACTCACCTGCGATTAAGGGCGGAGTAATTGGTGTATTGATAGTAGGATTTCAACGAGCTGCTTTTTCGAATGAAGCAGGTGTTGGATCAGCTTCTATTGCCCACTCTGCATCTAAAACAAATGAGCCAGTTAGTGAAGGTGTAGTGGCTTTATTGGAGCCTTTTGTTGATACGGTATTGGTTTGTACGATGACTGCATTGGTATTAGTATTTACTGGATATGCTGATGGTACATCTGGTTTGGAGGGGTCTGAGTTGACTTCTGCTGCTTTTGGTTCTGTTTTCCCATGGTTCTCTTTGGTATTGGTAATTGCAATCTTCTTGTTTGCTTTTTCTACTATGATTTCTTGGTCTTACTACGGTTTAAAAGCATGGACTTATTTATTTGGAAAGAGTAAAACGGCTGAAAATGTATACAAATTAATCTTTTTGATTTTTATTGTGATTGGATCTTCAGTTGGACTAGGAGCAGTACTTGATTTTTCAGACTTAATGATTTTAGGGATGGCATTTCCTAATATTCTCGGTTTATTAATCTTATCTAAAGAAGTGCGATTGGACATGATTTCTTACTTCCAACGAATTAAATCTGGAGAAATTAAAAGGTTTAAGTAGTTTGATTTTTATAAATCAGTATATTAGAGGTGAAATTCACCTCAATGAGAAAGCAAGTTCGTGACTTTTTAACCTTTACTAAACTTGAAAAAGAAGGAGTGTTTGTATTCCTTCTACTAATCCTTTTTATCTGTGGGGTACTTTACACAATGGATTGGATCAATTGGAAAGCCAATCCTAACCCCGAAAAAATAAAATCCGAATTTGCTCGAATTGAACAACTAATTGATTCTGCACATACAGCTAAAATTGAAATCGAAAAAGCTGAAAAGGAGGCTAAATATGCTAAAAGGAAGAGTTTTAAAGAAACTGATGACTCAGATTCTAGCCCAATTTCTTATACCAACTTTAATCCAAATGAATTTTCGGTTGAAATGGGTCAATCAATCGGTCTTTCAGAAAAACAGTCTGGTTCTATCATAAATTACATAGAGAAAGGTGGGCAATTTAGAATTAAGAGCGATTTCAAAAAGATGTATGTAATTTCTGATGAAAAGTATGCTGATTTAAAAGAGTATATTTCTCTTCCAGATGAATACCCAAAAGATAGTCCTAATAAATTCGAGAAGAAGGTTCCCGAGTATAAGGAAAAGAAAAAGGAGTATCCGATAGCTTATGCAGACATTAATAGTGCTGATTCAGCTACTCTTGTAAAAGTTAAAGGGATTGGTGGGTATTATGCCAAATCAATTGTGAAATATAGGACTGAGCTTGGTGGATACATTAACATGGAGCAATTGAAAGAAATTTATGGAATGGATGAAGATCGATATTCTGCATTGTTACCATTTTTAAAATTGTCCAATCCAAAACCATTTAGAATGATTAATGTTAATACGGTATCAAAGGATGAGTTGAAACTTCATCCATATTTTGACTGGAATCTGACGAGGTCATTAATAAATTATAGAGAGAATCATGGAAAGTTTGAAGCTTTAAAGGATCTGCAGAAACTCCAGTTGATAGACACTAATATATATCGTAAAATTGCACCATATTTAACATTGTAAGCATGCTAGAAGATAAAATAAAAGGGACAATTCGAGATGTTATTGACTTTCCAAAAGAAGGGATTGTTTTTAAAGACATTACCCCTATATTAGAGAATCCGGAGTTAACAGAAGAGATTACAAAAGCATTTGTAAATCAGAGTAAGGTGTTAAAACCTGATGCTATTTTAGGGATTGAGAGCAGAGGATTTTTCTGGGGATTATTGATTGCTCAAGCGATGGGAATTCCGTTTATTCCGGTTCGTAAGAAAGGTAAGTTGCCCTACAAAACCATCTCATATAAGTATGATTTAGAGTATGGTTCTGCCGAGATTGAAATGCATGAAGATGCGCTTTCTAAAGGAATGAATGTTATCGTTCATGATGATTTGTTAGCTACTGGCGGTACGGCTATGGCCGCTGCTGAATTAGTAAAATCTCAAGGTGCAAATGTTGTGGGTTTTTCATTTCTAGTGAACCTTACTTTTTTGAACGGAGAACAAAAAATTGCCCCTTATTCCAATAATATTATAAGTTTAGTCAATTATTAAAATAGATACAATGGATTTTAATTACAATGAAAATCAGAAAATGATTGCGGATATGATTCGTGATTTTGCTGATGCACATATACGTCCTGATATGATGAAATGGGACGAAAGTCAGGAATTTCCGATACATGTTTTCAAAGAACTTGGAAAGTTAGGTCTGATGGGTGTTTTGGTTCCTACAGAATACGGAGGCTCAGGTTTTACTTACGATGAATATGTTACCGTAATTTCTGAAATTTCTAAGGTTTGTGGATCAATTGGATTATCAGTGGCTGCTCATAATTCATTATGTACAGGCCATATTATGACTTTTGGAAATGAAGAGCAAAAGCAGAAATACTTGCCGAAATTAGCTACGGCTGAATATCTTGGTGGATGGGCATTGACAGAGCCCAATACAGGTTCGGATGCCATGCGAATGAAATGTACAGCTGTTGAAGATGGTGATGACTACATTATTAATGGAACGAAGTGTTGGATAACGCACGGGAAAAGTTCAGATGTAGTGGTGGTAATTGCTAGAACTGGAGACCTACTAGATTCTCATGGAATGACCACTTTTGTTGTAGAACGATCCAATCCAGGAATAAAAGCAGGAAAGAAAGAAGATAAACTAGGAATGCGTGCTTCAGAAACAGCTGAAGTGATTTTTGATAATTGTCGGGTACCTAAATCAGCTATTTTAGGAAACGTAGGTGATGGGTTTATTCAAGCTATGAAAATATTGGATGGTGGCCGTATTTCAATCGCAGCATTAGGACTCGGAATTGCAAAAGGAGCTTATGAAGCTTCTGTGAAATATTCCAAAGAAAGAGAGCAATTTGGTAAGCCAATTTCAGAGTTTCAGGCCATAGCCTTTAAAATCGCTGATATGGCTACAGAAATTGAAGCAGCAGAGTTATTGATTTATCATTCGGCAGATTTAAAAAATAGGGGTCAGAAAATGACAAAAGAATCTGCAATTGCTAAATATTATTCTTCTGAAATAGCAGTAAAAATTTCAACAGATGCCATTCAGATTTTTGGTGGATATGGCTATACCAAAGAGTTTCCAGTAGAAAAGTTTTACAGAGATTCTAAATTGTGTACCATCGGCGAAGGAACTTCTGAGATTCAAAAATTAGTTATTTCAAGAGAAATTTTAAAGTAGTTGTTTTGTTATTAAAAAATAGCTACTTTTGTCGCCCAATTAAATTTATAAAAAAGGATTTGCGATGATTATAGTTCCCGTAAAAGAAGGAGAAAACATAGAGAGAGCGCTTAAGAAGTTCAAAAAGAAATTTGATAAGACAGGCGTTGTTAAAGAATTAAGAGAGCGTCAGCAATTTGACAAGCCTTCTGTATTAAATAGACAGCAACGTTTAAAAGCTATCTATAAACAACATTTACAGCAAGAAGAAGTTTAGTACTAAGCTTTTTTAATAATATATCTGAAGAGATACAGTTTTTCTGTGCCTAAGTCTTAACTTAGTGCAGTAAATTGTATCTCTTTTTTTTATGCTCAAAAAATTCATCGATTTTCTTAGAAATGAAAAGCGGTATTCCGAAAATACCATCATTGCATATCAAAATGATCTAGTACAGTTCTCTGAGTTTTTATTGGAACATTATTCATTTAAACTTTCTGAAGAGGAAGTTTATTCTGAGCATATTCGGTCATGGATGGTTTTTATGGTTGATTCGGGGGTTTCTGCTCGGTCAGTCAATAGAAAGATGACCACCTTAAAGTCCTATTTTAAATTTCTACTTCAAAAGAAATGGATAGAAACAAACCCCACTTACAAAGTAAGAAGTCTTAAAAATCAGAAGCGTCTTCCTCAATTCGTTTCAGAAAAAGAAATGTTCCTACTTTTTGATGAATTTTTCAAGGAAGATACTTTCGAATCGAAAAGGGATCGAGTTATTTTAGAATTGTTTTATGCCACTGGTGTCCGGCTATCTGAATTGATCAACCTTAAAAAGTCAGATATCAATCGATATGAAGGAATCATAAAGGTGATAGGAAAGAGAAATAAGGAACGATTTATTCCGGTCTATCCTGAGTTGCTCAGTAAATTAAAAGAATTAGAGGAATTGAATAAAGAGATGAGTAACGTAAGTGATTTTGTATTTTTAACAAAAAAAGGAGCAAAAATTTATTCCAAACTTGTTTATAGAATCGTTAATACCTACCTTAGTCAGGCTAGTAATAGCGAAAAAAGGAGTCCACACGTTCTTCGACATACTTTCGCCACACACCTTTTAAATAATGGTGCAGAATTGAATACTATAAAAGAGCTGCTAGGTCATACAAGTTTAGCTGCAACTCAAGTATACACTCACAATTCGATTGAAAAATTAAAAAAAATATATCAACAAGCTCATCCGCGAGCATAAAACTAAATAGTATGGATGTAAAATTGAATGTAAGATCAGTGCATTTTGATGCAGATCAGAAATTAATAGACTTTATTCAGGAGAAAATTAACAAGCTTAGTCAGTTTTTTGATAAGATAATTGATGCAGATGTTTATTTAAAGTTGGAAAATGTATCTAATATGGAGAATAAGACAGTTGAGATACGAATGAATATTCCAGGAAATGATTTGTTTGCAAAGCGAACTTCAAAGTCGTTCGAAGAGTCAACAGATGAAGTGACTGAGGCTTTAAGACGGCAGATTAAACGTCACAAAGAGAAGGCAAGAGGGTAGTAAAATCGGCAATATTTTTACCATAAATAGCGTGTATTTTAGCACGCTATTTTTTTTGTTTAAAAAAAATGCAAAAATGCTTTATCAATAAATAAATCTTTTTTACATTTGCAGACCTTTTTCAGGGGGATATTTGATCCACCTTTTTGAAAGGGTAGAAATTTTGAAAAAAAGCCGGTGTAGCTCAGTTGGCCAGAGCAGCTGATTTGTAATCAGCGGGTCGTGGGTTCGAATCCCTCCACTGGCTCTCGTTTTTTGAATATTAAAGATTAAAGTGTTGGGGGGATACTCAAGCGGCCAACGAGGACAGACTGTAAATCTGTTGGTGTACACCTTCGCAGGTTCGAATCCTGCTCCCCCCACAAGAAAACGATTAAAAGCGGGAGTAGCTCAGCTGGCTAGAGCATCAGCCTTCCAAGCTGAGGGTCGCGGGTTCGAATCCCGTTTCCCGCTCTTTTAATTCTTTAGCCGATGTAGCTCAGGGGTAGAGCGTTTCCTTGGTAAGGAAGAGGTCAGGGGTTCAATTCCCCTCATTGGCTCGAGTTTGGGAAGTTTTTTAAGTAAGTAATAAATAAAGTTAATAATCTAAACAAGCAATAAGTCATGGCTAAAGAAACATTTGATAGATCCAAGCCGCACGTAAACATCGGTACTATTGGTCACGTTGACCACGGTAAAACCACTTTGACAGCTGCAATTACTGTAGTATTGGCAAAAAAAGGTTTTTCTGCTGCTAGAGATTTTGCATCTATCGACAACGCTCCTGAAGAAAAAGAAAGAGGTATTACAATTAACTCTTCACACGTAGAATATCAAACTGCTAACAGACACTACGCTCACGTAGATTGTCCTGGTCACGCGGATTACGTAAAAAACATGGTAACTGGTGCTGCTCAAATGGACGGTGCTATTTTGGTTGTTGCTGCTACTGATGGTCCAATGCCACAGACTAGAGAGCACATCCTTCTTGCACGTCAGGTTGGTGTACCTACTATCGTTGTTTTTATGAACAAAGCGGATATGGTAGATGATCCAGAATTGTTAGAATTAGTAGAGATGGAAGTTAGAGATCTATTGAGCTTTTACGAGTTTGATGGTGATAATACTCCAATCATTATTGGTTCTGCGCTAGGTGGTCTTAACGGAGAAGCTCAGTGGGAAGATAAAATTATGGAGTTAATGGATGCAGTTGATTCATTTATTCCAATTCCTCCACGTGAAGTGGACAAGCCATTTATTTTACCTGTGGAGGATGTATTCTCTATTACAGGTAGAGGAACTGTAGCAACTGGTAGAATTGAAACTGGAGTTATAAACTCAGGTGATGAAGTTGTTATTATTGGTATGGGTGCTGAAAACAAGAAATCAACGGTTACTGGTGTTGAGATGTTTAGAAAAATTCTAGACAGAGGAGAAGCTGGTGACAACGTAGGTTTGTTGTTGAGAGGTATTGAAAAAGCTGACATTAAGAGAGGTATGGTAATTGCTCGTCCGGGTACTATTACTCCTCACACTGAATTTAAAGCTGAGGTTTATATCTTGAAGAAAGAAGAAGGTGGACGTCATACTCCATTCCATAATAAATACCGTCCTCAATTTTACGTTAGAACAACTGACGTAACAGGAGAGATCTTCTTAGAAGATGGTAGAGAAATGGTAATGCCAGGTGACAATGTTACTATTACTGTTAAGTTAATTGCTCCTGTAGCTTTGAATAAAGGTGTAAGATTTGCGATTAGAGAAGGTGGTAGAACTGTTGGTGCAGGTCAGGTTACTGAGATTTTAGTTTAATTACTGAAGTAGATTTATATCAAGAAAGGTGTCTCGCAAATGCGTGATACCTTTCTTGACTTTATAATATTAGACCTACGGGTGTAGCTCAATTGGTAGAGTAGTGGTCTCCAAAACCATTGGCTGGGAGTTCGAGTCTCTCCACCCGTGCAAAAATAAAAGAAATGTCAAAAATTAGAACATATATCGAAGAGTCAGCTGACGAGCTTTTTAATAAGGTCTCTTGGCCAACTTGGAGTGAGCTTCAAAGTAGTGCTCTTGTAGTAATGGTAGCAGCGATAATTATTTCTCTTTTGATTTTTGCAATGGACTCTACTTTCAGTACAATGATGGAGTTCATTTATCAGATGTTTTAATTTATTGGAGGGATAGAAGATGAGTGAGACTACTAAGAAGTGGTACGTTGTAAGAGCCGTGAGTGGTAAAGAAAAAAAGGTTAAGTTATACATTGAGGACGAAATCTCTAGATTGGGATTGTCTGATTATGTAACACAGGTGCTTATTCCTACAGAAAAAATTTATCAAATACGTAAAGGAAAAAAGATCAGTAAAGAAAGAAGTTTCTTTCCTGGATATATCTTAATTGAAGCAGATTTAGTTGGTGAGGTGCCTCACGTTATTAAAAATGTGAACAACGTTATCGGATTTTTGGGAGCTGAAAAAGGAGGAGATCCTGTTCCATTGAGAATGTCTGAGGTAAATAGAATATTGGGTAAAGTTGATGAGCTTGCAGAAAGCGAAGAAGAGTTGAATATTCCATTTATTGTGGGTGAATCAATAAAAGTAATTGATGGACCATTTAATGGATTCAATGGAACGATTGAAGAAATTAATGAAGAGAAGAAAAAGTTGAAAGTAATGGTGAAAATTTTCGGTAGAAAACAACCATTAGAATTAAGCTTTCTTCAAGTAGAAAAAGAATCTTAATAGTATACAATAAAGAAGACTAAGATGGCAAAAGAAATAAGTGGTTTAATTAAACTACAGATTAAAGGAGGGGCAGCGAATCCATCTCCACCCGTAGGTCCTGCATTAGGAGCTAAAGGAGTTAATATAATGGAGTTTTGTAAGCAGTTTAATGCAAGAACTCAGGATAAAGCTGGAAGAATTGTTCCTGCTGTAATTACGGTTTATGCTGACAAATCTTTTGATTTTGTAATCAAAACTGCACCTGCACCAATTCAATTATTGGATGCAGCGAAAGTTAAATCAGGATCACCAGAACCAAATAGAAAGAAAGTTGCATCTGTTACTTGGGATCAAGTTAGAGCAATCGCAGAAGATAAAATGGAAGACTTGAATGCTTTCAAAATAGAATCTGCTATGTCGATGGTAGCCGGTACTGCAAGAAGTATGGGATTGACAGAGAAGGGTACTAAACCTTTCTAATTACGTAAGAAAAGAAAAGTTTTAAAAATGGCAACATTAACAAAAAATAGAAAGGCAGTTGAAGCTAAAATTGATAAGGATAAATTGTATTCTTTGAAAGAAGCTTCTCAGCTAGTTAAAGAAATTACTTTTACAAAATTTGATTCTTCTGTAGATATTGATTTGCGTTTAGGAGTTGATCCTAGAAAAGCAAACCAAATGGTTAGAGGAACAGTATCATTGCCTCACGGTATTGGTAAAACTGTAAAGGTTTTGGCACTAGTTTCTGCTGACAAAGAAGAGGAAGCTAAGGCTGCTGGTGCAGACTACGTTGGTTTAGATGAGTATATCGAAAAAATCAAAGGTGGATGGACTGATATTGATGTTATTATCACTATGCCAAGTGTAATGGGTAAAGTTGGTGCTTTAGGTCGTGTTTTAGGACCAAGAGGTTTAATGCCAAACCCAAAATCTGGTACAGTAACAATGGATGTTGCAAAAGCAGTAACTGAAGTAAAAGCGGGTAAAATTGACTTTAAAGTAGACAAATATGGAATTATCCATACTACAATTGGTCGTATTTCTTTTGATGAGAAGCAATTAGCTGAAAATGCAAGAGAATTTATTCAAACTGTAGTGAAGTTGAAGCCAGCTGCATCTAAAGGTGTATATCTAAAAGGAGTCGCTATTTCTAGTACTATGAGTCCTGGAATACATGTGGATCCAAAAAGATTTATAGAAGATTAATACAAATAATTCAACCGAAAGGCGATGACTAAAGAAGAAAAAAATAGCATAGTTAATGAGCTTTCAGATAAACTGAACCAAGCAAGTGTATTTTATTTAGCAGATGTTGCTGAGTTAGATGCAGTAAGTTCGACTAGACTGAGAAGATTATGTTATAACAAAGAAGTTTCTCTTCAAGTTGTGAAAAATACCCTTCTAAGGAAGGCTTTAGAGCAAGCTGATGGAGAATACGAAGAGCTATATGCTGTGTTAAAAGGAAACACTTCGATTATGTTTGCGGAAACTGGAAACGTTCCTGCAAAATTAATTAAGGATTTCAGAAAAAAAGGTACTAAGCCAGCATTAAAAGGGGCTTTTATTGACTCTGCAATTTTTATTGGAGACAATCAATTAGAAACCTTAATAAATATCAAGTCAAAAGAGGAAGTTATTGCAGATGTTATTGCATTACTTCAATCTCCAGCGAAAAACGTTCTATCTGCACTTCAGTCAGGTGGAGCTACTATCGCAGGGCTTGTTAAAACATTAGGTGATAGACCTGAATAGTATTGTACGCACTCAATCCAAATAATAAAAATTTAAAATAAAAAAAGTAGTAAAATGGCGGATTTAAAAGCACTTGCTGAAGAGTTGGTAAACTTAACAGTAAAAGACGTAAATGAGTTAGCAGGTATTCTTAAAGATGAGTACGGAATTGAGCCAGCTGCAGCAGCAGTTGCAGTAGCAGGTCCAGCAGGCGGTGACGCAGGCGATGCACCAGAAGAGAAAACAGAATTTGATGTAATCTTGAAGGCAGCAGGTGGATCTAAGTTAGCAGTAGTTAAATTGGTTAAAGAATTGACTGGTTTAGGTTTGAAAGAAGCTAAGGAATTAGTTGATGGAGCACCAAAAGCTGTTAAAGAAGGAATTTCTAAAGACGAAGCGGAGTCATTAAAATCTTCATTAGAAGAGGCAGGAGCAGAAGTTGAGCTTAAGTAATATTAGTTCAACAATATAATATTTAAGGTTTAGACCCATCTTTATAGGTGGGTCTAAACCCTTTTGTCGTTTATATCTATTATTAACTAATCATTTCTCCAAAATGATGAATTCAGCAGTCTCTAATAAAAAGCAAAGCAGAATAAGTTTTGCTTCGATCAAAAATAAATTAGAATATCCTGATTTCTTGGATATCCAGTTGAAGTCTTTTAGAGATTTCTTTCAATTGGAAACAAATCCAGAGAATAGAGAGGAAGAAGGACTATTTAAAGTATTCAGTGAGAACTTTCCAATTACAGATGCACGTAATCAATTTGTTCTTGAATTCCTGGATTACTTTGTTGATCCACCCCGTTACACCATTGATGAGTGTATTGAAAGAGGGTTGACTTATAGTGTGCCTTTAAAAGCTAAACTTAAGCTATATTGTACCGATCCTGAGCACGAAGATTTTGAAACAATTGTACAAGATGTATATCTTGGTACAATTCCTTACATGACACCAAAAGGTACTTTTTGCATCAATGGTGCAGAACGTGTAATTGTTTCTCAATTACACAGATCTCCTGGTGTGTTCTTTGGACAAAGCCGTCATGCGAATGGTACTAAGTTATACTCTGCAAGAGTAATTCCATTCAAGGGATCTTGGATTGAGTTTGCTACAGACATTAACAATGTGATGTATGCATACATTGACAGAAAAAAGAAATTACCTGTAACCACGCTTTTAAGAGCTATTGGTTATGAGTTTGACAAAGATATTTTAGACATTTTCAACCTTGCTGATGAGATAAAAGTTAGCAAAGCAGGTTTGAAAAAAGTACTAGGAAGAAAATTAGCTGCTAGAGTTTTAAAAACTTGGGTAGAAGATTTTGTTGATGAAGATACTGGTGAAGTTGTTTCTATTGAAAGAAATGAAGTTATAATTGACCGTGAAACTGTATTGGACAAAGAGCACATTGATGCTATTGTTGATTCAGGAGCTAAAACAATTATTCTTCACAAAGAGGATGTAAATTCTACTGATTTTGCTATTATTTATAATACACTTCAGAAAGATCCATCTAACTCTGAGAAAGAAGCGGTAGAGCATATCTATAGACAACTTCGTAACTCTGAGCCACCAGATGAAGAAACAGCAAGAGGTGTTATTGATAAACTATTTTTCTCTGAAAATCGTTATGATTTAGGTGAAGTTGGTCGTTATAGAATCAACAAGAAATTGAATCAAAACATTGATGCTGAAGTAAAAATATTAACAAGAGAAGATATTATTTCTATCATCAAGTATTTGATCGAATTGATCAATTCTAAAGCTGATGTAGATGATATCGATCACTTGAGTAACAGACGTGTTAGAACAGTTGGAGAGCAATTGTATAGCCAGTTCGGTGTTGGTCTTGCAAGAATGGCAAGAACAATTAGAGAGCGAATGAACGTTAGAGATAACGAGGTATTTACTCCTGCCGATTTGATTAATGCAAAAACGTTATCTTCTGTAATTAATTCATTCTTCGGAACGAATCAATTGTCTCAATTTATGGATCAAACGAATCCATTGGCTGAGATCACACACAAAAGAAGAATGTCGGCACTAGGACCAGGTGGTCTTTCGAGAGAAAGAGCAGGTTTTGAAGTGCGTGATGTTCACTATACTCACTATGGTCGTCTTTGTCCGATTGAAACACCAGAAGGTCCAAACATTGGTTTGATTTCTTCATTGTGTGTTTATGCCAAAGTAAACCGTTTAGGATTTATTGAAACTCCTTACCGTAAGGTAGCGAATAGTAAAGTAGATTTAGATCCAGAAAACGTAATTTACTTAAGTGCTGAGGAAGAAGATGAGCAAACAATTGCACAAGCAAACGCTCAGATTGATGAGAAAGGTTCGTTCTTAACTGAGCGAGTTAAATCTCGTTTGGAAGGTGACTTCCCAGTTGTTGAGCCAAGCGAATTGTCATTGATGGACGTTTCACCTAACCAAATTGCATCTATTGCAGCATCTTTGATTCCTTTCTTGGAGCATGATGATGCGAACAGAGCGTTGATGGGATCTAACATGCAGCGTCAGGCAGTGCCGTTAATGCAGCCACAAGCTCCTATTGTTGGAACTGGTTTGGAAGAGCGAATTGCAATTGACTCAAGAGTATTGATCAATGCTGAAGGTAATGGTACAGTAGAGTATGTAGATGCTCGTACGATTTCTATTAAGTATGACAGAACAGATGAAGATAAGTTAGTAAGTTTTAATGAAGACACTAAAACGTATAACTTAATTAAATATCAAAAAACGAATCAGAGCACTACTATTAGCTTAAGACCTATCGTAAGAAAAGGTGAAAAAGTGAAAAGAGGACAAGTGCTTTGTGAAGGTTATGCTACCGAAGGTGGTGAATTGGCTTTAGGTAGAAACTTAAAAGTTGCATTCATGCCATGGAAAGGATATAATTTTGAGGATGCGATTGTGATTTCTGAGAAAGTAGTACGTGAAGATGTATTTACTTCAGTTCATATCGAAGAATTCGTTTTAGAAGTAAGAGATACCAAAAGAGGATTAGAGGAGTTGACTGCTGATATTCCAAACGTAAGTGAAGAAGCAACAAAAGATTTGGACGAGAATGGTTTGATCAGAGTTGGAGCAGAAGTGAAAGAAGGAGATATCCTAATTGGTAAAATTACACCTAAAGGTGAAACTGATCCAACGCCTGAAGAGAAGCTGTTAAGAGCAATCTTTGGTGATAAAGCTGGTGATGTTAAAGATGCTTCTTTGAAAGTGTCTCCATCTGTTAAGGGTGTGGTTATCGATAAGAAATTGTTTGAAAGAGCAATTAAAGATCGTAAAGCAAGATCTGAAGAGAAAATAGTTTTAGAGAAGTTAGACATCGAAATGGAAAAAGAGTTAATGGCTCTTAAAGATCGTTTGATTGAAAAACTTTACTCTATTGTAAACGGTAAAACGTCTCAAGGTGTTTTTGATTTCTATAAGGAAGAGAAAATTGCTAAAGGAACTAAGTTTACTCAAAAGATTTTAGCTGGAATCGATGATTTTGGTCATATTGATCCAAACAATTGGACGACTCAAGATGAATTGAATGTTTTAATCAAGAGATTGTTGCACAATCACAACTTGAAAGCAACTGAGATTCAAGGATTGTACAAACGTAAGAAGTATGCAATCACTATTGGTGATGAATTGCCTGTAGGTATTGTGAAGTTGGCTAAAGTATATCTTGCTAAGAAACGTAAGTTGAAAGTAGGAGATAAGATGGCAGGACGTCACGGTAACAAAGGTATCGTTGCTAAGATTGTAAGAGCTGAAGACATGCCTTTCCTTGAAGACGGAACTCCAGTTGATATCGTATTGAACCCACTTGGGGTGCCTTCACGTATGAACTTAGGTCAGATTTATGAAACTGTTTTGGGTTGGGCCGGTGAAAAATTAGGATTGAAATTCTCAACTCCAATTTTTGATGGTGCTACTTTAGACCAGATAAATGACTACACTGATCAAGCAGGTATTCCTAGAAACGGTAGAACTTACCTTCACGATGGAGGTACAGGAGAACGTTTCCACCAGCCAGCAACAGTAGGTATTATCTACATGTTGAAGTTGGGTCACATGGTTGACGATAAGATGCACGCAAGATCAATCGGACCATATTCATTAATTACGCAACAACCATTGGGTGGTAAAGCTCAGTTCGGTGGACAGCGATTTGGTGAGATGGAGGTATGGGCTCTTGAAGCATTTGGAGCAGCAAATATCTTACAGGAAATTTTGACCATTAAGTCAGATGACGTAATGGGAAGAGCAAAAGCTTACGAAGCAATTGTTAAAGGTGAGGCGATGCCTACTCCAGGAATTCCGGAGTCATTTAACGTATTGTTACACGAATTAAGAGGTTTATGTTTAAACATCACTTTGGGAGAATAATCTTCTAAAGTGGTGTAAACCACTTTTAATTTTTGTAGGCTTATTAATGTATTAACAACTATTCAACTTAAAGAATATGGCTTTTAAGAGAGAAAATAAAACACAAAGTAATTTTAATAAAATTACTATCAGTTTAGCTTCACCAGAGATGATATTAGAATCTTCTAGCGGTGAAGTACTCAAGCCTGAAACGATTAACTATCGTACATACAAACCAGAAAGAGATGGTCTTTTTTGCGAAAGAATCTTTGGACCGGTTAAGGATTGGGAATGTCATTGTGGGAAATACAAAAGAATCCGATACAAAGGAATCGTTTGTGACCGTTGTGGTGTTGAAGTAACTGAAAAGAAAGTTCGTAGAGAACGAATGGGGCATATTTCATTAGTTGTTCCTGTAGCACATATTTGGTATTTCAAATCGTTGCCAAACAAGATTGGTTACCTTTTAGGATTGCCAACAAAAAAGTTGGACACTATTATCTATTACGAAAGATACGTGGTTGTTCAAGTTGGTCTTGCTAAAAATACCAATGGCGAAGAATTAGAATACTTAGACTTCTTAACTGAAGAAGAATACTTGGATATATTGGATACCCTTCCAAAAGAAAACCAATATTTAGACGAATCAGATCCAAACAAATTTATTGCAAAAATGGGTGCTGATGCACTTTATGAATTGCTAAGAAGATTGGATTTAGATAGTCTTTCTTATGATTTGAGACATAAAGCAAATCATGAGACTTCTCAACAAAGAAAGAATGAAGCATTAAAAAGACTTCAAGTTGTGGAGTCTTTCAGAAATGCAAATGAGAATATTGAGAATCGTCCTGAATGGATGATTGTTAAAGTTGTACCGGTTATTCCACCTGAATTGAGACCATTGGTTCCTTTAGATGGAGGTCGTTTTGCAACTTCAGATTTAAATGACTTGTACCGAAGAGTGATCATCAGAAACAACCGTTTGAAGCGATTGTTAGAGATCAAAGCTCCAGAAGTAATCCTTAGAAATGAGAAACGTATGCTTCAAGAAGCTGTGGACTCATTATTGGATAACTCAAGAAAGTCAAGTGCAGTTAAAACTGATTCAAACAGAGCTTTGAAATCACTTTCTGATAGCTTAAAAGGTAAGTCTGGACGTTTCCGTCAAAACTTATTGGGTAAGCGTGTGGATTACTCTGGTCGTTCTGTAATTGTAGTAGGACCAAGTTTGAAATTGCATGAATGTGGTTTGCCAAAAGATATGGCAGCAGAACTTTACAAGCCATTTGTTATTCGTAAGTTGATCGAAAGAGGTATTGTAAAAACTGTAAAATCTGCAAAGAAAATAGTTGACCGCAAGGATCCTGTAGTTTGGGATATTTTAGAGAACGTATTGAGAGGACACCCTGTGTTACTTAACCGTGCTCCTACATTGCACAGACTAGGTATTCAAGCGTTTCAACCAAAATTAATTGAAGGAAAGGCAATTCAGTTGCACCCATTAGTATGTTCGGCGTTTAACGCGGATTTTGATGGTGACCAGATGGCAGTTCACTTACCATTAGGTAATGCTGCAATTTTGGAAGCACAAATGTTAATGTTGTCTTCTCACAATATTTTGAACCCTGCAAACGGTTCACCGATTACTGTACCTTCTCAGGATATGGTACTTGGTCTATATTATTTGACCAAAGAACGTTTCTCTGAGCCTGAATTAATCATTAAAGGAGAAGGAAAAACTTTTTATTCTCCTGAAGAGGTTATTATTGCGAACAATGAAGGTCGATTAGACATTCACGCAAAAATTAAAGTAAGAGTAAAGGACAGAGGTGAAATTAAAATTATTGACACCACTTGTGGTCGAGTAATCTTTAATCAAGTAGTTCCTGAAAGTGCTGGTTACATCAACGAATTGTTGACTAAGAAATCGTTGAGAGACATTATTGGTAACATTCTTAAAGATGCTGGTACAGCATTAACTGCGAAGTTTTTGGATGATATTAAGGACATCGGTTACGAAATGTCATTTAGAGGTGGTCTATCGTTTAATTTAGGTGATGTAATCATTCCTAAAGAGAAAGATGAGTTGATGTTGAAAGCAGCTGGTCAAGTAAAAGAAGTTTGGGATAATTATAACATGGGTTTCATTACTAATAATGAGCGTTATAACCAAATTATTGATATCTGGACACACACGAATACTAGATTGACAAACACAGTAATGGATCGATTGAAAACTGACAACCAAGGTTTCAACTCAGTTTATATGATGTTTGATTCTGGTGCAAGGGGTTCTAAGGAGCAAATTCGTCAGCTTTCAGGAATGAGAGGTTTGATGGCTAAGCCACAAAAATCTGGTTCTACAGGTCAAGAAATTATTGAAAACCCAATTCTTTCTAACTTTAAAGAAGGTCTTTCTATTTTGGAGTACTTTATTTCTACTCACGGTGCACGTAAAGGTCTTGCGGATACAGCATTGAAAACAGCGGATGCGGGTTACTTAACTCGTCGTTTAGTTGATGTTTCTCAAGATGTTGTGATTATCGATGAAGATTGTGGTACATTAAGAGGAGTAATGATTTCACCATTGGTTAAAAATGATGAGATTGTAGAATCGATGTATGATAGAATTCTTGGTAGAACTACTGTTCACGATGTTTACCATCCAAATACTGGAGATTTAATTATTGAATCAGGTGAAGAGGTAACTGAAGAAATCGCTAAATTAATTGATGAGTCTCCAATCGAGGAAATGGAAATGCGTTCAGTATTGACATGTGAATTGAAAAGAGGTGTTTGTTCTAAATGTTATGGAAGAAGTCTTTCAACAGGTAGAATGGCGCAACGAGGAGAGTCTGTTGGTGTAATTGCTGCACAGTCTATTGGTGAGCCTGGAACACAGTTGACATTGAGAACATTCCACGTAGGGGGTACTGCATCTAAAATTGCTGATGAATCAAGAATTGAAGCGAAACATGATGGTATTCTTGAAATGGATGAATTGAAAACAGTTGAAGGTGAAAATAAGGATGGGAAGAAAGTTCAAATCGTTATTGGTCGTTCTGCTGAAATGAGATTAGTTGACTCTAAAACAGGTATTGTTTTGGCTACTGCTAACATCCCTTATGGTGCATTATTGTATCAAAAAGAAAATGTTAAAGTTGCAAAAGGAGACTTGATTTGTGAGTGGGATCCATATAACGCTGTTATTGTTGCAGAATTTAAAGGGAAAATCGTTTTTGAAAACCTTATCGCAGGTGTTACTTATAAAGAAGAGTCTGATGAGCAGACTGGATTTAGAGAGAAAGTAGTAACTGAGAATAAGGATAAGAAAAACGTTCCTGAAATTAAGATTGTAAACAAGAAAGGCGAAGTTCTTAAAACCTATAACTTACCTGTTGGTGCTCACATTTCTATTGATGAAGGTGATGAAATCGAAACAGGAAAGATTTTGGTTAAGATTCCTAGAGTTTCCGGTAAATCTGGAGATATTACAGGGGGTCTTCCAAGAGTAACAGAGTTGTTCGAAGCAAGAAATCCATCTAATCCTGCAGTGGTTACTGAAATTGATGGTATAGTTTCTTTCGGTAAGATTAAGAGAGGTAATAGAGAAGTTATTGTTGAATCAAGAACTGGAGAAGTTAAAAAGTATTTGATTAACTTATCTAAACACATTTTGGTTCAAGAAAATGACTTCGTAAGAGCAGGAAGTTCACTTTCTGATGGAGCGATTACCCCAGCTGATATCTTAGCAATTAAAGGACCTACGCAAGTTCAAGAGTACATTGTAAACGAAGTTCAAGAAGTTTACCGACTACAAGGAGTGAAGATCAACGATAAGCACTTTGAAGTAATTGTGAGACAAATGATGCGTAAGGTGGTTATTGAGGATCCAGGTGATACTCGTTTCTTAGAGAAGCAAATTGTTAACAAAACTGAGTTCATGGAAGAAAACGACTGGATTTTCGGCAAAAAGATTGTTGAAGATGCAGGAGAATCTGATGTATTAAAACAAGGTCAAATTGTTACTGCTCGTAAATTAAGAGAAGAGAATTCTCGTTTGAAGCGTTCTGATAAGAAGTTGGTAGTAGCGAGAGATACTATGGCGGCAACTTCAAGTTCAATACTACAAGGTATCACAAGAGCATCGCTACAAACAGATAGCTTTATCTCTGCTGCTTCTTTCCAAGAAACAACAAAGGTATTGAATGAAGCTGCTGTAAGTAGTAAGGTAGATCACTTAATGGGATTAAAAGAAAACGTTATCGTTGGACATTTAATACCTGCAGGTACAGGTCTGAAAGCTTACCAAGATATCGTTGTAGGTTCAAATGAAGAATATACAAGATTGAAAGCAGCTAAAGAGGTAACTCAAGAAGTTGAATAAATATAAAGCAGAGCACTATGAGTGATGAGAAGAAGGATGATAAGCTCAATATTGAGCTGAGTGAAGAGATTGCTGAAGGTCAATATTCAAATTTGGCCATTATCAGTCATTCAAATTCTGAGTTTGTTTTTGATTTTATCAAAATCATGCCTGGAATGCCAAAAGGAAAAGTGAAGTCTAGAATTTTGATGACTCCTCAACACGCTAAAAGATTGTTAAGAGCACTTAATGATAACGTGGTAAAGTTTGAGTCGCAGAACGGAACAATTACCGAAGGAGAACAACCAAGTTTTCCAATGAATTTTGGTGGTCCAACGGCTCAAGCTTAATTGCTTTTAGCTTTAAATTACAAAGGGTTTCAAGTCGATATTTCGATTTGAAACCCTTTTTTTTGTCCTATAATTTATCACTTATGTTAGTGGTGGTTATCCTTTAATAGGATTAATTCATGAATCCTCCCTCCATCTTAGGAGTAGGTTGGTAGAATTTAAAAATTTTTATAAGTTGGTTTAAGAATAGAAATGGGTGAGAAGACAGAGTAGAGTTAAACTTTAGTCCAGTGCTTTTTTGTTAAACAAGATATATCCAAAATGGATAAGGAACTTATATTGATCAACAGCTTTGTCATAATAATTAAAAGATGCTGCAATTGGACCAATTCGTGTAGTATAAACAGTTGTTATTGTACCGATAATATCTCTTGTTGAAAATTCCTCTCCATATTGGGCAGCTTTATTTACCTCTTTAATTTCTTGAATTGGTTGGAACAAGTAACCTTCGACTCTTAAATCAAGTTTCTTGTGAATAGAATAAATTGCTTTTAGCCCTGCAGCAGAATATGAATGAGTTCTATATTGATATTGAAACAAAGTAGACATCTCTGGCAAGGGTTGAAAGGACGGAGAAATTAAAACAGTTGACGTATAATTACTAAAGAACGGTTGGTTTGTGGAGATAAATTCAACTTGACCTCCCAATTTGAATTTATGTTTACTTAAAAAATAATTTTGGTAGATAAACTTTAATTCAAACCACTCTCTTTTATTCAAAGTATTAACTGTTTCTAAGGAAGTAGAACCCGGTTTATTTTTCTCATCTCCATTTACCCAACGACCTTGTAACTTTAAGTAACTACCTGTTTTGGCATACTGTTTTTGATCGAGTGTACTTCTTGTATAGCTTAAAAAAGGAGAAAATCCTTTGAAATCATTTAAGTCAGCAGTGTCGGTTCTTAAAAAGTCATTGGTTTGGTAATATTCATTATCTAGAATAAAGAAAGTCGAGCCTAGTTCCAGTTTGCCTTTAAATCGAATAGGAGTTCCAACTTTAGCTTCAATAAAACTCTCATTCTTGATTAAATAGGAGGGGTTAATGTCCTCTAGAATGGTGGTAGAGCTATTGAAAAAATCCCATTTACTAGCCGTATAATTTACTTCAGTATATATTGGAAGCTTGTTAGGGAATTCCATTCTTCCTCCTATTTTAGCTGAACTGTGAAGTTTCCCAAAATAGGTATTGCCACTCAAGGTTAAATTGGTTTTTTTCATCCGATTGTATCGAAGACCTACGTATCCTGTATTGATCGGACGTGTTGAGATAATTCCACCAAACTCAACTTGAAATGCTTTTTCCTTTTTTATATCTAGGTTTAAATCATATAGTCCTGTTCTTTTGTTGTAGGTTGCTAAAGGATAAATTTCCCTGATTCCTCTATCAGATAACAACCGCATGTATGATTGCTCTAATTTATCAAATTCAAAAAACGATTTATTTTTTAAAGCTTGGTTGAAAATATAATTGGTTTGTTGTTCATCTATTCCATTAACTGAAACGGAGCCAAATCTCAATTGTTTCTGTTTGTTTTTAAATGCGCTTCTCTCTTCAGCGAGCAGGGAGTCATTTTTTCTTACCGATACATGAAATTTAATCGAGTCCATCACAGAAATAGTGGCTTTATATCCTTCTTGAATAGCACTGTAATTTTCTTCAAAATCTAGCAGTGTTATTTCATTTACTTTTGGAGTGATGATAATCCCATTCGCACATTCAATGGTATAATTGGATTCCTTACTCAACATGCTTTTGATTTGAGAGATTAAATTGTCCTCAGTAGGAGGTAAATCTGCTCTTGACACATTACTACCAATAATGTAATCTGGCATAAAATCATGGTACATAATGTCAGAAGGGAAATTGTTATACAAACCTCCATCCAATAATAATCTATTATTATGTCTTATCGGGGATAAATAAAATGGATAAGCTATTGATGCCCTGACAGCAGTAGATAAATCTCCTCTATAAAATGGATATTCTCGTCCATTGGTGATGTCTGCAGCAATGCATCTAAATGGTATAAACAAGCTATCAAAATTGTAGTTGGCTGCTGCTGAAGCCGGCGCAAAAAGCTGTAATAAGCCAAAGTCTATAGGTACAGAAGAGATAAAGCTGGTAGGTAGATTATTCTCAAAAATAGTGTCTAGATTAAAATCAATATTTACCAATTCAGCACTTGGATCCTCTTTTTTATAATAAAATGAGTAGCGGTCTATGGCCACTCCATTCGACCATTTAATAAATTCGTCAGAAATAAATAAAGCCTCAATTTCTCTGGGGGTTTTTCCAGAAGCATACAAAGCACCCACCAAAGCACCAATTGAGGTTCCTGTAATATAGTCAATGGGAATGTTATTGTCTTCCAATGCTTTTAACACCCCAATGTGTGCTGCACCACTTGCACCACCACCACTTAATACCACACCTACTTTTTGGCCATATGTTACAAATGGCAAGCAAATTAGCAAGAATGTAAGGTGTCGAATATATTTGAACATGAATACTTTAATTCGAATAAAGGTATTAAAATTTTAAATGCTGGTATTACCTTTCATCATTTAAAGGATGTTAAGTAATCTGTTACTTTATAAATTCTTGATCCATACCATGAAAATGCTTCTCCATCTACTAATCTTATTGATGATTTTGGGAATTTAACTTTAAACTCTTTGAGGTGATTTTCTTTAAATGGGAAAGGCTCAGAAGACAATAATAGCTCATCTGGTTGAAGTTGATGTATGTCTTCTTCTGTTACCATTGGATATCGTTCCTTATGGTCTAAACAATTAACATATCCCACTCTTCCCAGCATATGATTTATAAAGGTGTCATTTCCAATACTCATAAATGGATCGTTCCATATTAAGTAGAGTGCAGTTCGTTTTGGTTGAATGGGAATAATTTCATCCATTGTGTTTTGTACCCTTTCAAGGATACCTTTTGATTCCAATTCACGATCGCAAATTCGACCAATGTCAGAAATGAAAACATACATTTCGTCAATCGTATTGATATTACTGATATAGGTTGGAATTTGGGCAGAGATGAGTTCTATTTCTTCCTTGGTGTTTTCTTCCAAGTTGGCGATTACAAAATCCGGCTGTAATGCCAATAGTCGTTCTATTTTGACATTCTTGGTGCCTCCAACAATTGTTTTTTCTGCTCTTAAATTCTCAGGATGTATACAAAACTTAGTTACACCAATCAACTCATTTTGGAGATTCAAATCCCAAAGCAATTCACTGATGGATGGAACCAACGATACAACTTTTTGGGGAGCCTGCTCAAAGCTGAGCATTCTCCCCATTTGATCTTTCAATTGTATCTTCATTTTGTTTTATTTCAAAGAATCAATCACGTCGTGAATCGTGATGATGTGAGCAATTCCTGCTGCATCTTTTATCAATACTGCTCTGTTATTTTTATCAATTTGTTTGGAAACGTCTTCGATAGTTGCATTTGCTTCAACAAATGGATACGCTTTGCCCATTACTGAATTGACTTTATCTTCGCCTATTTTTGGATTTTTAATCAAAGCTGCATACAATTCTGTATCGTTTAATGAACCAACGTATTCTCCTGATTCGTTAACTACTGGCACTTGAGAAATATTGTATTTCGTCAATACAGCAATTGCTTCAGAAATGGTATGGTTGTCATTTACTGTTACCAACGTTTTGTCTTTGTGATTTTTAATCAAATCTAATGCCCTAGCTTTTTCTTTGTCTAAAAACCCTCTGTCTCGCATCCAGTCGTCGTTAAAGATTTTTCCTACATATCGAGAACCATGGTCATGGAAAATAACCACTACTACATCGTCTTTTGTCAATTCGTTTTTTAGCTGATTTAATCCGGCAACGGCACTACCTGCAGAGTTTCCCATGAATAAGCCTTCCTCACGAGCTAATCTTCTGGTCATTAACATGCCGTCCTTATCGCTTACCTTTTCGAACTTATCAATCAATCCGAAGTCAACATTCTTTGGTAAAATATCTTCACCAATTCCTTCAGTTAAGTAGGAGTAAATTTCAGATTCATCAAATTCACCCGTTTCATGGTACTTTTTAAACACTGAGCCATAAGTATCAATTCCCCAAATTTTCACATTTGGATTCTGTTCTTTCAAATATTTAGCTGTTCCAGAGATTGTTCCTCCAGTACCTACACCAACTACCAAGTGAGTAATTTTTCCATCCGTCTGCTCCCAGATTTCAGGACCAGTTTGCTCGTAATGTGCTTTTCTATTCGACAGGTTGTCGTATTGATTCGGGTAAAACGAGTTTGGAATATCTTCATTTAGTTTTTTTGCAACTGAATAATAGGATCTTGGATCGTCAGAAGAAACATTGGTCGGAGTTACAATAACTTCGGCACCCATTGCTCTTAAAATGTCAATCTTTTCTTGAGATTGCTTGTCTGCCATCGTACAAATCAATTTGTACCCTTTTGCAATGGCTGCTAGCGCCAATCCCATTCCTGTGTTTCCTGAAGTTCCTTCGATAATGGTTCCACCTGGTTTCAATAAACCTGCAGCTTCTGCATCTTCTACCATTTTTACAGCCATTCGATCTTTTATCGAGTGACCAGGGTTAAAGGTTTCTACTTTGGCCAAAACCAATGCAGGAACATCAGCTACCGTTTTGTTTAATTTAACCAATGGCGTGTTTCCGATGGTTTCTATGATATTATTGAAGTACTTCATGATCGTTCTTTTTTTACGATTACAAAAGTATCATTTTAATGACCCAAATAGAAGTGAAAACCATTCTATTTGAAAAGAAAACTAATCGAATTTAATCGCCTTCGCTGGAGAGATTTTGGAAATAATCAAAGAGGGAATTAAGAGCATTACAATACTAATCAATAAGGTTCCTAAGTTTAGCCCAATTATATCCAATGTTGAGATTTCAATTGGCACGTGATCGATGTAATAGGCATCTTGGTCAAGTTTTAAAAATTGGAATTGAGATTGAAGAACACAAAAAAGAATTCCGATTAAGTTTCCCCAAAACAAACCAACACCTACAAGGTAAGTGGCGCTGTACAAGAAAATCTTACGAATGCTTAAGTTGTTTGCCCCAATTGCTTTTAATATTCCGATCATATTGGTTCGTTCGATCACCATGATCAACAATGCAGAGATGATATTTATTCCAGCAACTAAAAGCATTAGTATAATAATGACAAATACATTGATGTCTTGTAATTCTAGCCAATTAAAAATGTCGGCACGTGATTTTTTAATGCTAGTAGAATTGAAATTATATCCGATGGATTGATAAATTTCTTCATCTACTGATTCTAAATCATTAAAATCTTTGATAGAGACTTCGAATCCAGCTACCAAATTTTCCGACCAATCGTTCAGTTTTTGAATGTGTCGGATATCGCAGATTGCAAAGACTTCATCCATCTCGCCAAAGCCAGTATTGTATATGCCCGAAATGTTGAATTTTCGAATTCGTGGAGGCTCTTGAATAAAATAAATTTTGATATCGTCTCCAACTTTTAAGAAGAGCTTATTTGCCACATATTCTGAAATCAAAATGGCATCGCTTTTCGAGCTGTCTTCAATGGAGAAAGTAGAACCATCCACTAATTTGTCCTCGAAAAAACTCCAATCAAAATCGGAATCAATTCCTTTGAGCACAATACCATAAATGTCTTCATCCGTTTTTATTATTCCACCTTTGTTGGCAAAGACCTGTATGTTATCCACCTTTGGATTGTCTTTGATGGAGGAATAGAAATCTTGATTTCTATCAATTGGTTTGGCTTCGAGTGGATTGTCAGTATTGTAAGAAGTGATGCTGATGTGTGAGCCAAATCCAACTATTTTGTTTCGAATTTCAGTTTGAAAACCAGTCACCACAGCCAATGCAATAATCATAACTGCCATACCTAGAGCTATCGCTAAAATAGAAATTCGTATGATGGGTGCAGAAAAACGATTACCTTCGCTGTTGCCTTGAAGGATTTTTTTGGCTGTAAAAAGTTCGAAATTCAAAGGGTAATATTTATGGACAAAGGTAATAATAAGATGTATTCATATAAAAAAGCATTTTCGCTCCTCCTGATTTTATTTTTTACGGCTTCATTTAGCCTTGTAGCTTGTAATGATGTGGTGAAACGCGTTGAAAAAGCGGAAGCACAAATTCAAAAATCCACTCCAGTAGAAACAAAGTTAGTTTTAGGTGCGGAGCAAATGAACCTGTTGCTTCCATTGCTAAAAGACAAGAGTGTTGGGATAACTGGAAACCACAGTTCAATGGTTGGAAAAGTTCATTTAGTAGATTCTTTGTTGGCCCTAAAAGTAGCAGTCAAAAAAGTGTACAGTCCCGAGCATGGATTTCGAGGCGATGCTGACGCTGGTGAAAAAGTAAATTCTTCGGTAGACGAAAAAACTGGACTGCCGATATATTCCCTTTACGGGAAAAACAAGAAACCTTCGGTAGAAATGTTGAAAGGGATTGATGTGATGATTTTCGACATTCAAGATGTTGGCGCACGATTTTACACCTACATTTCTACGCTGCATTATGTCATGGAAGCTTGCGCTGAAAATAATATTCAGGTTGTTGTGTTGGATCGTCCGAACCCGAATGGATATTATATCGATGGACCAATTTTAGAAAAGGACTATTCTTCTTTTGTTGGCATGCATCCCATTCCTGTGGTTCATGGGATGACCATCGGAGAATATGCGAAGATGATCAATGGAGAAAAGTGGCTAAAAAATAACCTTCAAGCCGATTTGAAAGTAATCCCGATGTTGGGTTACTCCCACAAGGACAGGTATCAGTTACCTGTGAAACCTTCACCGAATTTGCCCAATATGGACGCCATTTATTTGTATCCTTCCTTGTGCTTTTTTGAAGGAACACCTATTTCCATTGGAAGAGGAACGGACAAACCCTTTCAGCAGTTTGGGCATCCTGCATTCAGGTTGTATTCCCATGTATTTACTCCAAAATCGATGTATGGTGCAAAAGATCCAAGACTAAAAGGAGTGAATTGTTCTGGTAGATTATTGACCAAAGACGCTGAGCGATTAAAAAACAATGGGATGATAGACTTACAATGGTTGATTGACAGTTATAGCCAGTATCCTGAAAAGGAGGAGTTTTTCACCAATTTCTTTTTATTGTTAGCCGGAACCAGACAATTGGAGGCTCAGATAAAATCGGATTTATCAGCAGATGAAATTAGAACCTCATGGAAACCAGGTTTGGAGAAATTTCAAAAGGAAGTGAGAAGTAAGTATTTGTTGTATGAGGATTTTTGAGAATTTTAGTTCACGACCATTCTAGATTTAAATTTTTATAATTCACGCTGCACCAAGAACGGCAGTGCCTAGATAATACTATGAGAAACAAAATTATAATTTTACATTTTTTTTACTTTTTCCAAACATTTGTTTTTGGGCAAACATTTTTAAATAGCAATGATGGATTATATTATGTAGATACTTCATATCAAACTTTAGCAAATGGAGTTATAGGTTATGTTCCCATAAGATACATGGAAGATTCTTCAGGGTATGAAATTTTAGATTCTGTTAACTTTGAATTTGATAATGGCAATTTGATTTGGAAAACGGTATTTGATAATCAAGATAGCTATCAATTATATAAGTTGAAGTTTGAGAATAATAGGATTTTTGATAGTGTATATGACTTTACAAGTAGAATATATTTTAATGATGAGTATACTGAGATTATCGAAAGAGTAAATTTTTTTAATGGTAAAAGGAGTGGCTCATATTTTAAGTATTATTTAAATGATCCGAGTTTTGAGTTTGAAATAGGTTCTTATAAAGATGGGTTATTGCATGGGTTAATTACTGAGTTCAATAAGAATGGTTTTCCACTAAATGAAACGGTTTATAAAGATGGTAAAATCAGTGGATTTGAGAGGACCTATTTTTTTAACTCTAATCAAATCCAATATGAAGCTCAATATAAAAATGGACTGGCAAATGGAAAGTTAATTACTTGGTGGGAAAATGGTAATGTCAGAGCCGTAACTGATTATATTAATAATAAACCAATGGGTAAGAGTGTTGTATATCTTGAAAATGGAGATACAGCCATTGTTCAGATTGTCGAAAATGGAATAGCATTAAGAACAGAGCAATATGTTAGAGATGTTGAAAACTTAAAAAACTTGCGACTTCTGTTTCCTAGTAAAGATAATACTCAGAAGTTCATTAGGAAGTGAAAGACCCGTTAGCGCGGACTTGCAGTCCGTGAAAATTTTCTTGATAGTTGAAACTAACTAGCCCATTCCGAAATCTAAAAAGCAAAATCTACTTACTCAACAACTGCAAAGTTCCTTTAGTATTCAATTTCTTTCCATCTATAAAATGAATGGATAATTGATAAAAGTAAGTGCCATCAGTTGCTTTTTCTCCGCTCTTATTTCTTCCGTCCCAACAAACATCATTTTCGTCAAAAATAGTTACACCCCATCGGTTGAGTATTGTAATCTTAAAGCGGACAATATCATTTCCTGTAGGCTCAAAACAGTCGTTAATTCCATCGCCATTTGGTGTAAATACATTGGGGATGGTATAATTCGAAGGCAATACTTCAATGGTTTTTTGAACTTCGAATGAACATTCCTCCGCTGACTTTAGTATTAATAGAACAGGATAAAATCCAGGAGATTTAAATTGATAGTAAATACTTTCAAGATTACCCACCACTTGATTTTCTATCAGCCACTGAGGTGAAAAAGAATTTCGAGTGGTATTCGTAAACAGCACAGAATCTCTTGTTCTAATTAAAGTAGGCATAACTTCAAAAGAAGGTTCTATAGAAGGATGAGTTTGTATAAAAATGCTGTCTCTCAAAGTGTCGCAACCATTATAAACCTCAACCCAAAAGATCCCGGAATCCTGAACAGTGATAGTCGAAGTCGTTTCATTGGTTGACCATAAATAATTCGGATAAACTCCTGCAGTTAACTCCAACGATTCATTGGGGCAGAGAGTAGTGTCCTTGCCAAGTGAAAGTGGTGATAAAGGAGGAATTTCAGTAATTTCTATCGAATCTCTAACGGTTCCGCAGAAATCGGAGGCTTCTAACCAATAGATGCCGGCTTGTCCCACTTTAATTGATGCAGTAGTTGAAGCATTCGACCAAGTATAATTAGGCAATACCGTATTGCTTTGAAGCAAAACAGAATCCCCGCTGCAGAATGAAGTATCCTTTCCTAAATCAATTGAAATTAATGGTTGGTAGCTAATCGTTACAGTATCTCTTAAGGTATCGCAAGCAGCAATAACAGATAAGATATATTGTCCAGGTTTGTCCACTAAAATGGTTTTTGTAGTTGCTCCGGTAGACCATAGGTATGCATCAAAATTAGAATTTTGATCGCCCAATCGGATACTCTCAGCGCTGCAAAGTATGGTGTCGTTTCCTAGCTCAATACTTCCTCTATCTTTTGTATAACTGCAAAGTGTGGTTGTAGTAATGTTCTGATTAGTAACAGTAAATAGTTCGTCGGTAGAAGTGATGACAGTGCTGTTTGTATGGGATGGTAGCGATAACTGAGCGATTGATAATGTATCAATGGTGTAGTTTGCGGTGACATTGGAATCGGGGCAATTCAACAGTGAAAGCGTATCATTCAACTTGGCTATTGTGATTTTTGGAATGATTTGAGTTTGCGTGATTCCACTGGCTAAGATATTGCCATTTTTGTCTTCTATGAAATCGGATAATGAGATATTTTGGTATGGATGAATCAATTTTTTGAATAGCACTTGACTGCCATTTGATGGGTCGATTTCAAGGGTTGTATTCAATCCAGAAGTGCCATCCATTCCTAAATACAACAAGTTCCCATTCTTTCGAAGTACTGAGCTATTGGGAAGGAAAGTGTTAAAGTTTTTGATGTTCCAGCGCACTGAACCATCTTTATTCAACATCAAATAATTAATGGGTTGGCCCGAAGAGTGGTCAAATGACGAAAAGGCATAACCAAAGGGAGTTTCTATTCCTTTCATAGGGTCGATTCTTCCATTAAATTCATTTCTCCATTCTATATTTCCATTATCATCTAGTTTAACAAAAGTTTTGTCCATTGTAAAAAGAGCTCCTCCATCAGAGGTTCCAAACATAAAGCCATAATGCCATGAGTGAAAATCGTATAACTTGTACCAAACAATGGATCCATCTGGGTTTAGTTTTAGAATTGATGGTCTGCTAGCTGGACCTGGAGTGGTATTGTCATAATTGATATAAACTAAGATTTGATTGCTTGTGGAGATGTCCAAACTATAGGTAATACAACTTAAATTAGACGTGTTGGTAGTATATTTTTTGAAGAAATTAATGGTCCCGTTTTTAGCAATACTGATTACAAATGGTTCTCTAAAACTACCATTAACAAAATATCCTGCAATGACAGTATTATCTAGTTGATCAGACTGTGTTTCTATCATTCGCATACTTGATGGATGTTCAATCAATTTTGACCACAAAACATCGCCACAAGGATTATAGGAAGACACCATTATGTTTCTTATTCCTTGGCTGTTATTTTTTTCAGCAACAGTTATGATGGTTCCATCATTAAGTTCGGACAATTTTGGGTTGCCTACTGAACTATTCGTTGGATGATCAAACTGCTTCAAGTATAAATCTTGAGAGAATAAAGTGAATGGAAGAAATAGGATCAAATATATAAAACGTCTCATACTACAGATGACGAAAAATAAACTTGAAGGGTTGTTTTTTGTAAAAAAAAAGAATGGCTGCGCTGATATCGCAAAAGGCAGCCATTCTATTCTTCAGTTAAACAATTTAGTTTGAATTTGAAAACAGATAAGTACTTCAAACTTCATCATTTTAGAGTGTTTTAGGTCATGGAATTTCATAGATGACGACAAATTCTTCATAATAGTTGCAAACGGATCGAAATGAAAAAAGTCACCTTCCATCCAAATAACAGGATAAAAGATGACTTTTAAAGTCCGTAAAATAAAAAGACTCTTATCTACTTTTATAAGCTTCTAACCCTTTTTCAAGGCAAACCAATGCTTTCTTCAGTTTGTCAATTTCTAGCACATAAGCTAGTCTCACTTCGTTCATTCCGCTTCTTGGAGTAGAGTAAAATCCACTTGCTGGTGCCATCATAACTGTTTCTCCATTGTAATCAAACGACTCCAACATCCACTGGCAAAAATGCCCTGCATCTTCAACTGGTAGTTGAGCAACTGCGTAAAATGCGCCGCCTGGTTTTGGACAAAACACACCATCAATCGCATTCAAACCATCTACTAAAATGTCTCTTCTATGCACATATTCAGTGATTACTCCATCAAAATAACTCTGAGGCGTTTTTAATGCTGCTTCAGCGGCTACTTGTCCTAATGATGGTGGGCTCAATCTTGCTTGAGCAAATTTCATGGCGGTTGCCATCAATGCTTTGTTTCGGCTAATCATTGCTCCAATTCTAACACCACACATGCTGTATCGCTTAGAAACAGAATCTACCACAACTACGTTTTGCTCAATTCCTTCTAGATTCAAAACAGAATGATGAACATTGTTGTCGTAGCAAAACTCACGGTATACTTCATCAGCAAATAAGAATAAATCGTGTTTTTTCACGATGTCTCTCAATGCTTCTAATTCTGCTTTGGAATATAAATAACCAGTTGGGTTACCCGGATTACAAATTAGAATGGCTTTGGTTTTTGAGGTAATGTTTTTCTCAAACTCTTCAATTGGAGGCAACGCAAATCCACTTTTAATGGAAGAGGCTATTGGCTTAACAGTGATTCCTGCTGTAGTAGAGAAACCATTGTAATTCGCATAAAATGGTTCTGGGATTATCACTTCATCACCTGGATTTAGACAACTCATGAATCCAAAAATCAACGCTTCAGATCCACCAGTTGTAACGATGATATCTTCAAAAGTGATTCCTTTACTGATGTTGTCGTAGTAACCTGCTAAGCCTTTTCTATAACTTTCAAAACCGGCAGAGTGACTGTACTCGATTACTTTTGGCTCATAATTATGTACTGCTTCCAAAGCTACTTCAGGAGTCGCGATGTCAGGCTGGCCGATGTTCAATTGGAAAATTGTTTTTCCTTGCGCTTTAGCTTTTTCTGCAAATGGTACCAATTTTCTAATCGGTGACTCGGGCATCTGTTGCCCTCTGTTAGATATTTGAGGCATATTCTTTTCTTTAAAATTCGACTGCAAAACTCAACATTATTTCTATTATACCAATGTGATTTAAAAAATGGACTCATTTTTTTAAATCTTACAGTGGTAAATGCCGATTGCTAAAACAAACAGTAGAATGAGGCATTGCCGATATTAGGCTGTATTATTTTCCATTTCGGTATTAATTCGAAATGAAAAAATAGATCATAAAAAAAGCGTCTTGGCTTAGCCAAAACGCTTTCGAAAAAATTAAGTTATTCGCAGTAACTTAGTTTATATTAGTTTTCTACCGGACCAGCAGGTGCTGATTTCTCTGGTGTTGTTTGTACATCTTTTACAGTTCCTTTAATTCTTAAAACTGTAGTTGGGTTCGTTGCGTTTGAAGTTACAGTAACTGATTTGTTAATTGGTCCAACTCTATCCGTCGCATATTTAACTTTGATAGAAGATTTTTCGCCTGGCTTAATAGGCTCTTTTGGCCAAGAGGGAACAGTACATCCACAAGAACCTCTAGAGTTAGAAATAATTAATGGCTGATTACCAGTGTTTGTGAATGAAAATTCACGAACGCCATCTGCATAACGATCAATAGTACCGTAATCAATAACTTCCGTGTCGAAAGTGATTTCAGGACCGTCCTCAGCTGGTTTTGCTGTTGAGCTCTGTGCATTCACTGCAAAGATTGAACTGATTAGAATTCCAAATAGTAAAATGCTTTTTTTCATGACTCTTGTTTTTTAAGATTGTCTCAAATTTAGAGATAAAATGCTTTTGGAAAAAATGTGTTAACAGTTCTTTAACACTTTTTCTTGTTGAATCAGTGAATAAGTTAATGAGTGAATAAGTCAATTAATTTAGAGATTTGAAAAATGAGAGAATAGACCGCTTCGCTGTTAGAGGTTAGAAGCAAGAGGTTTTTGTTTTTTCTTAGCGAAGCCTTTGTGTTCTTTGTGCCTTTGTGGTGAAATCTCAGAGATTAGACCGCTCCGCTGTTAGAGGTTAGAAGCAAGAGATAATAAGAAAGAAGTTAGAGCTTAGAGATGTTTGTTTTATACTTCGCGAAGCCTTCGTGCTCTCTGTGCCTTTGTGGTGAAAATTTTAGCAGTTAGCTTTTTTATAACACTCCTCACACAATTAAAAAAATCGTTAGAATAGCACAACTGGAATTGATAAATTTGCAAATCAATTTTTAATCTCAAGAATACCGCATTAATGGAAATTTCAAAAGCATACAACGCAATAGAGTCGGAGAAGAAGTGGTACAGCTACTGGATGGAACAAAATTTCTTTCACTCTGAGCCAGATGAGAGAGAGGCGTATACCATCGTAATTCCTCCTCCAAATGTTACCGGTGTATTACACATGGGGCATATGTTGAACAATACCATCCAAGATGTATTGGTCAGAAGAGCGCGTATGTTGGGTAAAAATGCATGTTGGGTTCCAGGAACTGACCATGCTTCCATTGCTACTGAAGCAAAAGTGGTTGATAAATTAAAGAAACAAGGAATCAATAAATCTGACCTAACTAGAGAGGAGTTTTTAAAACACGCTTGGGAATGGACGGAAGAATATGGTGGAACTATATTAAGTCAGCTAAAAAGGTTGGGCGCTTCTTGTGATTGGGAACGTACCCGATTTACGATGGAAGATGATTTGTCTGCTGCTGTTCAAGAAGTATTTATTGACTTGTTTAATAAAGGATTAATTTACCGGGGAGTTCGAATGGTCAATTGGGATCCTTCTGCTCAAACGGCTCTTTCTGATGAAGAAGTTGTACATAAAGAAGTAAATTCTAAGTTTTACCACATCCAATATCAAGTTGAAGGTAGTGAAGAGGTATTAACGATCGCTACTACTCGTCCGGAGACGATTTTGGGTGATACTGCAATTTGTGTCAATCCAACTGATGAGCGATATACTCACCTTAAAGGAAAGAAAGCGATTGTTCCTTTAATAGGAAGAGTTATTCCAATTATTCAAGATGAATACGTAGATGTAGAATTTGGAACAGGTTGTTTGAAAGTAACACCTGCGCACGACATTAATGATTACGAATTGGGAATTCGCCACAATTTAGAAAGTATCGACATTTTAAACGATGATGGTACATTAAGTGAAGCGGCACAATTATATATCGGTCAGGATCGATTTGACGTAAGAAAACAAATCGCAAAAGACTTAAAAGAAAAGGGTGCTTTAATAAAAGAAGAAGACATCCAAAATAAGGTGGGTTATTCAGAACGAACCAATGCTGTTATCGAACCTAAATTATCGATGCAGTGGTTTTGTAAGATGAAAGAAATGGCTGCTCCTGCTTTGGATAAAGTAATGGACGATACCATCAAATTCTATCCTGCGAATACCAAGAATACATATAAGCATTGGATGGAAAACATCAAAGATTGGTGTGTTTCGCGTCAATTGTGGTGGGGTCATCAGATTCCTGCTTTTTACTTTGGCAATGGAGCCAATGATTATGTGGTTGCTGCCACTGCAGAGTTAGCATTGGATTTAGCAAAGGAGAAGTCTGGAAATACAGGGTTAACTGTTGCTGATTTAAGACAAGATGAAGATTGCCTAGATACTTGGTTCTCTTCATGGTTGTGGCCTATTTCTGTTTTTGATGGATTTAAAGATCCTGATAATAAAGACATCAACTATTATTACCCAACCAATGATTTAGTAACTGCTCCTGAAATTATGTTTTTCTGGGTAGCACGTATGATTATGGCTGGTTATGAATACAAAGACTTGCCACCGTTTAAGAATGTGTATTACACTGGTATCGTTCGCGATAAGCAAGGACGTAAAATGTCTAAGTCATTAGGAAATTCACCTGACCCGATTGAGTTGATTGAAAAGTACAGCGCTGATGGTGTTCGTATTGGTATGTTATTCAGTTCGCCTGCAGGAAATGACTTATTGTTTGATGAAAGTTCATGCGAGCAAGGAAGAAACTTTAGCAACAAAATTTGGAATGCATTCCGATTGGTAAAAGGATGGGAAATCGCAGACATTGAGCAACCAGAGAGTTCTAAAAAAGCCATTGAATGGTTTGACCATAAATTGAATGAAACATTAATTACGATTGAAGATCATTACGGTAAATTCCGAATGTCTGATGCGTTAATGTCGACTTATAAATTAGTTTGGGATGAATTCTGTTCTTGGTATTTAGAGATGATTAAGCCGGCTTATCAGCAGCCGATTGATAGAGCTACTTTTGATGCAACGATTGTGAATTTTGAGCGAATCTTAAAGGTGATTCATCCGTTTATGCCATTTATCTCAGAAGAGCTTTGGCACTTAATTGCTGATCGTGAAGCCAAGGATTGTCTGATTGTAGCACAATGGCCAGCCATCGGAACACCGGATGAAAAACTGTTAGCTGATTTCGATTATACTAAAGAGATTGTATCAGCAATAAGAAACTTTAGAAAATCGAAAAATATCCCGAATAAGGATGCCATTCAATTGAAAGTAAAATTGAACGATACCTATAATAAGTCGTTTGATTCGGTAATGACCAAGTTGGGAAATATTGAAGAGTTGGAATTTGTAACTGATAAAGTTGACGAAGCCATGTCTATCGTTATTGGTAAAAATGAATTCTTTATTCCTGTTTCAGGAGCCATTGATGTGGAAGCTGAAAAAGAAAAAATTCAGAAAGAATTGGACTATACCAAAGGCTTTATGAAAGGAGTGGAGAAGAAATTGAGCAACGAACGATTTGTAAACAATGCACCAGAAGAAGTGGTAGCCATTGAGAAGAAAAAGATGGACGATGCCAAAGCGAGGATTGCTGTATTGGAAGAGCAGTTGGTGAACTTGGGGTAATTCTTTTAATGGTGAATTATTAATGGTGAATTGTTAATTTTTGAATTGCTCCGCAATTCCATCTGTCAGCCAATTAATGCGCAATGAGGGTTAAGTTGCTGTTTTGTTACAAGTTAGGGCTTTTTGCTTCGCGAAGCCTTTGTGCCTTTGTGGTGAAAAAATCAATAAGTGAATAGGTCAAAGAGTGAATCAGTTAATTAATAAAATTTGAACTCCGAAGGAGTGTTATTATTATAGTATATAATTCATAGTATCAAAGAACCCTGTAAGGGTGATATTTCCTTGAATCTTATAATTGATGGTAGAATGCATTGAATTTAGAAGTGAGTGAGAATGTTTTATTAAACCATAAAACTAGTCTATTCGAGAATTTGTACCCAACCAGTTTAAAAAAATTATTAATAGTATTTTAACTTTCATTAGCTGAATTTCATTTTAATTTGCATCGAATATTAGACTATCATGGCAAGAAAGGATTGGAAATATCAAAATAGAGAAATCAGTTGGTTATCATTTAACGAACGCGTATTGCAAGAGGCGATGGATCCAAATGTTCCACTGTTGGAGCGGATGCGCTTTCTGGGTATTTATTCCAATAACTTAGACGAGTTTTTTAGAGTTCGTGTGGCTACCATTAGTCGCATGATAGAATACGGGAAAAAAGCCATTCCCATTTTAGGATATGATCCAAAGGTAACTTTAAAGGAAATTTTAAGTATTAATCGGCAGCACTTGCTTCAATTTGAAGAAACCTATGCCGAACTCAAACGACTATTAGTTGACCAAGAAATATTTCTTGTCGACGAGAATGAACTAACTCCTGAACAGGGAGAGCAAGTGACGAAGTACTTCAGGAA
Source organism: Acidiluteibacter sp. (assembly GCF_055129545.1). Classification (NCBI taxonomy): domain Bacteria; kingdom Pseudomonadati; phylum Bacteroidota; class Flavobacteriia; order Flavobacteriales; family Cryomorphaceae; genus Acidiluteibacter; species Acidiluteibacter sp. The sequence continues at coordinate 87,999 of NZ_JBSRUB010000012.1, forward strand.
TCATGTGCGTCCATCATTGGTTCCACTAATGATAGAAGATAAACGTCCATTTCCAACTTTAAATGGAAAAGGGATTTATTTTGCAGTTAAATTATACAATGGAGAGGGTTCTTCTAAAAAAGACATTCAGTATTCCATTATTGAAATTCCTTCACAAATAATTTCTCGTTTTTATATTCTACCTGAGGAAGAAGGGAAAAAATACATCATTCTTTTAGATGATGTGATTCGATTTTGTTTAGGAGAAATTTATGCCATATTTGAATACGAAAATGTAGAAGCGTACACCATCAAATTTACTAGAGATGAGGAGCTGGACATGGAAGACAATGTTTCGGTGAGTTTAATTGAAAAGTTAGAGTCGGGAATTAAAGCACGCAAGAGAGGAGACACGGTTCGGTTTGTTTATGATAAGACAATGCCTTCTGATTTGTTGGATTTCTTGCTGTCAAACAATGCTATAGAAGAAGAGGATAATATAGTTGCTGGTGGTCGATACCATAACTTTAAAGATTTTATTGACTTTCCTGTGATTGGAGCAAAACGGTTGAGGTATAAACCACTTCCTGCGGTTAAGCACAAATACTTGGAGAGCCATGTGAGTTTGTTTACAGCCATTAGAGAAAAGGATATTTTATTGTCTTATCCTTATCAATCCTTTAATTATGTGATTGATTTGTTGAGAGAAGCCGCAATTGACCCCAAAGTGAGGTCCATAAAAATTACGTTATATCGAGTGGCTAAAAACTCCAAGGTGATTAATGCGCTAATCAATGCAGCTAAAAATGGGAAAGCAGTTACTGTAATCGTTGAGCTTCAAGCTAGATTTGATGAAGAGTCTAATATTTATTATGCCAACAAGCTGCAAGAAGAAGGGATTAAAGTGAATTTTGGAATTGCAGGGTTAAAAGTGCACACCAAAATCATCCTAATTCGTAGAAAAGAGACCAATAAAAATGTTTACTACGCCCACATCGGAACAGGGAATTTTAACGAGAAAACTTCTGAGATTTATTGCGATCATTCTTTTTTAACTGCCAATACGAAGATTACAAATGAAGTAAAGAAAGTATTTGCTTTCTTTAAGGATAACTACAAGCGACATGTTTTTAGACATTTGATTGTTAGTCCGTTTAACACAAGAAGGCAATTTATTAAATTGGTGAAAGCTGAAATTGCAAATGCAAAAGCTGGTTTACCTTCAGGGGTAACGATAAAAGTAAACAACCTCAATGATGAGGAAATGGCAAATGTGCTGTATGAAGCTAGTGAAGCCGGAGTAAAAATCAATTTGATTGTTCGAAGTATTTGTAACGTAATCCCACAACAATCCTACAGCAAGAACATCCACGCCATAAGTTTAGTAGATCGTTTGTTGGAGCATGCGAGGGTTGTGATCTTTCAAAATGGTGGAGACCCAAAAGTTTACATTGGTTCAGCCGATTGGATGACTAGAAACATTGATCGAAGGGTAGAGGTAACGGTTCCTATTTTTGATCCGAAGATAAAGCAAGAGTTGATTGACATGATCAATATTCAGTTAAAAGACAATAAGAAGGCTAGAATCTGGGATGAAGAATTGACAAACGAATATGTAAAGACCAATTCGGATAAAGAATGTCGGGCGCAGATTGCTACTCATGAGTATTTTAAGCGAAAGCTAGAGACGAAGATTAAATAAGTCAATTTATTAATGAATTAATGAATCAATAAGTCAATTTGTCAATCAATGAATAAGTGAATTTTTCTTTACTTCCAATTTTATTGCCTTTTTAGTATTTTAAATTAACAAGTTAATGTGTTATTACAACTAGCTTTTTCATCCAGAGCTTTTTGAGTTTACATTGAGTTATGTCGAAATGAAGGATATGAAAAGCTCAAAGCTGAAAGCATAAGGCCAAAAGCCCGATGCTGAGTAATATTCTTACATTATCTGCGAAAATCAGCGAGAACTTGTCCGCCTTTTGGCTGATCTGCGGGAGAAAAATATCAATGTAACAATTCATAAATATATCAATGTGATAATGGAAAGATCCTTAGCGCCCTTTGCGAAAAACTTAGTGACCTTTGTGGTTAAATAAACAATCCTAAAAATCCGACATTTGTTTTCCAATCATCAAACCATTTACTATTGAAGCCTATTCCAACTTTTTTAACCGATAAACTTGATCGAGCCAATCAAAATAAAAAGGAGAATAAGGCTTTTTTAGACCGATTGAAAAAGAAGAAACCCAAAGATTTGGATCAGCAGTTTCATGAGTTGCATGAAGAAGCTTTTGATGAAATTGATTGTTTGGATTGTGGCAATTGTTGCAAAACAACTTCACCCATATTTCAGCAGAAAGACATTGAACGCATGGCCAAGCATTTCAAAATGCGACCTGCTGAATTTGTCACCCAATATTTGGTGGAAGACGATGAGCACGACTTTGTATTTCCATCTGCACCTTGTCCGTTTCTAGCCGACGACAACTATTGCATGGCGTATGAAGCTCGTCCAAATGCTTGTCGGGAATATCCGCATACCGACCGCAGAAAAATGCATCAGATTTTAAATTTGACTTATAAAAACACTTTTGTTTGTCCAGCTGTTTCTGATATCGTGGAGCAGATTAAAATCAAATCCGCCAATAGATAATTGCAATTTAACCGCCCTTTTAAAGGAGTTTCCAAATTATCCCCTTATTTTTATAGACTATCTTAATAAGTGATGAGTCAATTATTACAAACGTCTATTGAATACCTGAAAGGAGTTGGCCCTAAGCGTGGTGAGCTGCTGAAGAAAGGGTTGAATATCCATACGTTTGGAGACTTAATGACGCATTATCCGTTTCGATATGTCGATCGAACGAAGTTCTATACCATTTCAGAACTGCATCCTGATTTGCCCTATATTCAAATTGTAGGCGAATTTGTGAACATTGAAACCATTGGTGCAACTCGGCAAAAAAGGTTATCTGCAACCTTCAAAGATGATACTGGTCGAATTCAAGTGGTTTGGTTTAAGGGAATTAAATTTCTGGGTTCAACGGTTCGAGTAGGAGTAAAGTATGTGCTGTTTGGAAAAGTCACTGCATTCAATCATTCGCTGAGCATTGTCCATCCGGAGCTAGAAACTTTGGTGGAGTATAAAAACAATATTCAATCGACACTCCAAGCCGTTTACACTTCCACCGAAAAGTTGAATAATTCTGGGCTGAGCACCAAGAATATTGTCAAGCTACAGAAGAATCTTTTTACTCAATTGATTGGAAAAATTCCTGAGAATTTATCTGCTGATTTAATTGAGCAATATAAATTGCTGCCAAGGGAAAAGGCATTGATTCAATTGCATTTTCCGAAGAATACAGAATTGTTAAAGCGCGCTATTTTTAGACTAAAGTTTGAAGAGTTGTTTTTTATTCAATTGGAATTGTTGAAACTAAAACTCATCAATACCAATAAAACGAAAGGCTTTGCTTTTCCAACCATTGGGGAGTATTTCAATTATTTCTATCAGAATAACCTTGCCTTTGAATTGACGAATGCTCAAAAACGAGTATTGAAAGAAATTCGGAAAGACATGGGAACCGGCCGACAAATGAATCGACTGCTGCAAGGAGATGTAGGAAGTGGAAAAACAGTGGTGGGATTAATGTCGATGTTGATGGCGATGGACAATGGATTTCAAGCATGCTTGATGGCGCCAACGGAAATTTTAGCGCAACAGCATTATATATCATTGCAAGAAATGTTGGAAGGCATGCCAGTTAAAATTTCCTTATTGACTGGTTCGGTTAAGATCAAAGATCGAAGAATTATTCACAAAGAATTAGAAAGTGGCGAGCTCCATATTTTGGTGGGAACACATGCACTTTTAGAAGATAAAGTCAAGTTTCAAAACCTTGGGTTGTGTGTCATTGACGAACAACATCGATTTGGAGTAGCACAACGAGCCAAATTGTGGAAGAAAAATGAAAATGGAGTGCCGCATATTTTAGTGATGACAGCCACTCCAATACCACGAACCCTAGCCATGACGCTTTATGGAGATTTGGATGTCTCTGTTATTGATGAATTGCCACCAGGTCGGAAACCAATCTCTACACTTCATTGGTTTGAGAATAAACGAGAGCGATTGTGGGGCGTGCTTCGTGAGCAAATTAAATTAGGTCGTCAGGTGTACATTGTTTATCCATTAATTGACGAATCAGAAAAGATGGATTACGCGAATTTACAAGCTGGTTTTGATGATGTGTTGAATAAATTTCCTCGACCTGAATATCAAGTGAGCATTGTGCACGGACAAATGACCAATGAGAATAAGGAAGCAGAAATGCAGCGCTTTGTGAAAGGCGAAACCCACATTATGGTGGCCACAACAGTTATCGAGGTGGGCGTTAATGTGCCGAATGCTTCCTTGATGGTGATTGAAAGTGCAGAGCGTTTTGGTCTGTCGCAATTGCATCAGTTGAGAGGCAGAGTAGGACGTGGAGCAGAACAGTCGTATTGTTATTTAATGACTGGGTATAAATTGTCGGACGATGGAAAATTGCGGATGAAAACCATGACCGAGACCAATGATGGGTTTCAAATAGCAGAAGTAGATTTGAAATTACGTGGTCCAGGTGATTTGTCGGGCACTCAACAAAGCGGCGTGCCAGTCAACTTAAAGCTAACTAATTTGGCCAAGGATGGTCAGTTGATAGAAATGGCGAGAAATGCGGCTAGAGATATTTTGGATAAAGACCCGGATTTGCAATTGACCGAGCACCAACCAATATTGGCTTTCGCCCGAGAACAGCAAAGAGGGAAGACGAATTGGAGTCGGATTTCGTAATTGAATTATTCAATCAGTTAATATTTTAATAAGTCAATAGTTATTTGTCAGACTGAGCGGAGTCGAAGTCTAGATAAATCATTATTACAGAATCAATTTCCTTAGCGTACCTGCCTGCCGCAGGCATGGCTTTGCGAAAATTCTTTGCGCCCTTTGCGGTTAATAATCATTAAAATGTTTCTGCGAAAATCAGCGAAATCTAAGGGAGAACACTTTTTAAACCCTTAATTTTACCCCAAAATCTAAGCTTTGACAGAAATCCTAACTTTCGTAAAAGAATACCACGAACATCAAGCAGCAGTTTATGCCTTAGAGCAAGGACCCACTCCCGAAACTTTTTTCTCTGCAGGTTCAGATCGAAAAGTAATACTGTGGGATGTGGCCACGGATGAGCACAAAGTAATTGCTCAAATTCCTGCTATGATTGTTTCCTTGTGCTACTTAACGGAGCAAAACATTTTGTTGGTGGGGCAAACTGGTGGAGGAATTCACGTATTGGATTTAGCTCAAAAGAAGGAAATTAAATTACTCGCAGCACATAAAGAATATGTGTTCGACATAAAACACAATGCAGATAAAAAGCAATTTTATGTGGCGTCAGGCGATGGAAGCATTTCCATTTGGAATTTAGTAAACTTTGAATTGATCCATCAAGTGAAATTGACCGATCAAAAGATTAGACAATTGACTTTTTCAACCAAACGGAACGAGTTAGCGATTGGTTGTGGAGATGGAAAAGTTCACCTCATTGATGGGGATACATTTGAAGCGAAACAAATATTGTCTCATGATTCGGGCGTCAATTCTTTGCTTTATATCAATGATCAACAGCATTTGTTAGTGGGATTAAAAAATGCACATTTAGCAGAGTGGGACTTAATGATGTATCAAAAAGTCAATGAATTTCCTGCACACAATTGGGCGATTTACAGTTTGAAGCAACATTTAAATCAATCCTTTTTCTATTCCGCTAGTCGAGATAAAACCATAAAAGTGTGGGATGTGAATGCATTAAAACCACTGCAGCGAATTCAGTTGCCAAAATACAAAGGACACACACATTCGGTGAATGCACTTTTGCCTTTAGCTTCAACTGATTTATTGATCAGTACAGGAGACGATCGACGAGTGAAAGTGTGGCAAGTTAAATCGGTATAAATCACATTTAATCGATTCGCAGGCCTTTACTATCTAAGCGTTTTTTTATCTTTGTTCTTTTAATTTTTGATTCCATTATTCCATGAAGATAGCATACAGTTGGTTACGCAATTACATCAAAGTTGATATTACTCCTCAAGAAGCTTCTATTTATCTAACCGATTGTGGATTAGAAGTAGAAGGAATGGAAGAGGTAGAAACCATCAAAGGTGGTTTGAAAGGCATTATAATCGGTGAAGTTTTGACCAAAGTAAAACATCCTGATGCTGATAAATTGAATTGCACGACCGTAAATGTTGGAAGCGGAGAGCCGTTGAGTATTGTTTGTGGTGCACCCAATGTGGAAGTGGGACAAAAAGTAGTTGTTTCAACTGTTGGAGCAGAGCTATTTCCAATCGATGGAGAATCTTTTAAAATCAAGAAATCAAAAATAAGAGGTGAAGTTTCCGAAGGGATGATTTGTGCAGAAGATGAAATCGGATTGGGAAAAGGTCACGATGGAATCATGGTCTTGGATCCCAATGCAGTTGTTGGTACTCCTGCTGCCGAATATTTCAATGTTGAAAGCGATTGGATGATAGAAATTGGCTTAACGCCAAACAGAGCTGATGCAGCATCACATTTTGGAGTAGCTAGAGATTTAGTGGCTGTATTAAAACGATACGATAAAGCGGCCGAATTAATAAAGCAATCAGTTGACGCATTTAAAGTAGCGAATACATCAAGAACGATTGCGGTTTCCATTGAAGATCAAGAAGCTTGTCCGCGTTATTCTTCTGTAACTATTTCAGGAGTGGAGGTAAAGGATAGTCCGAATTGGTTGAAGAATCACCTATTGACAATTGGCGCAAAGCCGATCAATAATGTGGTGGATGTGACCAATTATGTATTGCACGAAATGGGGCAGCCGCTTCATGCGTTTGATGCCGATAAAATTGTTGGAGACAAAGTAATCGTGAAACAATTACCAGAAGAAACTGCTTTTGTAACCTTAGACGGTGTAGAAAGAAAGTTATCTGACAAAGACTTGATGATTTGCAATGCAAAAGAAGGCATGTGTATCGCAGGTGTTTTTGGTGGCGAAAAATGTGGCGTAAAGACTTCAACTACAAATGTATTTTTAGAGAGTGCTTACTTTAATCCTGTTTCAGTTCGTAAAACGGCGAAAAGACATGGATTAAACACAGATGCTTCTTTCCGTTACGAAAGAGGAACTGATCCAAATATTACGATTTATGCTTTGAAAAGAGCGGCTTTGTTGATTCAAGAATTAGCAGGTGGTGAGATTTCAAGTGAGATCAATGACATCTACCCAAATCCGATTGCCAACTTTGAGTTTGATTTTTCCATTGCCAACTGCAATAGAATCATTGGTCAGGAAATAGGAGAGGAGCGAATCAAGCAAATTTTAACTGATTTAGAAATAGAAATAAAGGCAGAAAAGGATGGCGTTTTAAGTTTGTCTGTTCCTCCTTACCGAGTAGATGTGCAGCGTGAAATTGATGTGATTGAAGATATATTAAGAATCTTTGGGTACAACCACATTGAGATGCCAGACTTTTTGAAGTCGTCATTATCCTATGCACCAAAACCAGATGCTGAAGAAATTCAGAACAGTGTTTCTAACTTAATGACCGACAACGGATTTTACGAGATTTGGAACAATTCTTTAACGGCTGCTAGTTTGTATAAAACAGACGATAAACTAGGTAATGATGTTGTGGAAATGCTAAATCCATTGAGCTCTGACTTAAGTGTGATGCGTCAAAATTTATTGTTTGGTGGATTGGATACGTTGAGGTATAACATCAACCGAAAGTCAGACCGATTGAAATTATATGAATTCGGAAAGACCTATTTCAGAACAGAAGAAGGAAAATACAAAGAGATTAAGCGAGTGGCTTTATTGATGACAGGAACTAGCCAAACTGAAAACTGGCAATCCAAATCAGTGAATGCAGATTTCTACAATTTAAAGAATCAAGTAGAGTTAATCATCCAGAAGTTGCGATTAAAAGGACGATTGGAGACGGCAGAAGTTACCAATGACGAGCAATTCGCCTATGGAATTTCTTATACTTTAAATAAACGACCATTGGTAACTTTTGGAGCTATAAGTGCGAAATTGAGAAAGCAGTTTGATATTGCTCAAGAAGTGTTCTATGCCGATTTTAATTGGGACAATGTGTTGAAGTTGGTTTCAACTAAAGCGGTTCAATATTCTCCGATTTCTAAGTTTCCAACGGTTCGAAGAGATTTAGCATTGTTGATTGACAATGGAATTCAATTTGAGCAAATCGAACAATTGGCGCAAAATCAGGAGCGAAAGCTGTTGAAAGAAGTGAACCTATTTGATGTTTACCAAGGAAAGAACCTAGCTGAAGGAAAGAAATCTTACGGCGTTAGTTTTACTTTCGGTGACGATGACAAAACGCTGACTGATGTCCAAATCGAAAAGGTAATGGAGAAGTTGATCAAGACCTATCGGAAGGAGTTGGGAGCGGAACTGCGTTAATTTATCAATAGGTTAATGTAGCAATGTATCAATTTTTTCATGTTAGAATTTAACAATGAAGAATACTTTGCAATTCCTGTTTTATAGATTAATGGTGTTTCTTTCCTTTGTCATCCAGAATTTTTTAAGTTTATACTGAGCGCGCCGAAGTGAAGCATAGATAATGGATTTGTTTTTTGCTCACCCAGAGCCTGACTTAACAATTCCTACTTAGCGCCCCTTGCGGTTTAACAACAAATAAAGGGCTTCAGTTTCCAAAAGCCTTTCTGTTTATCTTTTCCTTTGTCATGCAGAGCGGAGTCGAAGCATTTACAAAGGCTTAATAACTAAAACAACCCCTCCAAATCTGCATCATCAGCAATATTCGGAAGTGTAACCTTCAATAAAGGTTCTGCTGCCATGGCGCGTTTAATGGCGAAAATAGCTTCGTCATTTCTAGCCCAGTTTCTGCGAGCAATACCATTGTTTACATCCCAATGCAACATTGATTTTAAGCGTCTGTCACTGTCGGCAGTGCCGTCTAGCATCATTCCAAAACCACCATTGATTACTTCACCCCAGCCTACGCCGCCACCATTGTGGATAGATACCCAAGTGGCACCTCTAAATGAATCTCCAATCACATTTTGAATGGCCATATCAGCCGTAAATTGTGATCCATCATAAATATTGGATGTTTCTCTATAAGGAGAATCTGTACCGGAAACATCGTGGTGATCTCTTCCCAAAATAATGGGAGCAGACAATTCACCAGAAGCAACAGCTTTATTAAACGCTTCAGCAATCTTCATTCTTCCTTCTGCATCGGCATATAGAATTCGAGCTTGCGAACCCACCACCATTTTATTTTCACCTGCAGCTTTGATCCAAGTGATGTTGTCTTGCATCTGCTGAGTGATTTCAGGTGGTGAAGTTTTAGCCATTTTTTCCAATACTTCTGTCGCAATTCGGTCGGTTATTTCTAAATCTTTTGGGTCGTTTGAAGCACAAACCCATCTAAAAGGACCGAATCCGTAGTCAAAACACATTGGCCCAAGAATGTCTTGAACATATGATGGATATTTAAAGTCGACTTTGTTTTTCATCACATCAGCTCCTGCTCTGGATGCTTCCAATAAAAATGCATTTCCATAATCGAAAAAATACATGCCTTTTGCTGATAATTTATTAATCGCTGCAGCGTGTCTTATCAATGTGTCTTGAATGGCGGTTTTAAATGCTTTCGGCTCTTCCGCCATCATTCGGTTGGCTTCTTCAAAACTCATTCCTGCAGGGTAATATCCACCTGCCCAAGGGTTGTGCAATGAAGTTTGATCTGAACCCAAATCGACATGAAAATCTTCTTTGACTAATTTCTCCCACAAGTCTACAATGTTGCCTTGGTAAGCCAATGAAACGGCTTCTTTATTGTTCTGAGCTTGTTTGGTTCGAGCTAGTAATTCATCCAAATCGGTGAACACTTCATCTACCCAACCTTGGCTGTGTCTGGTATGTGTCGCTTTTGGATTCACTTCTGCAGTAATACTCACCGCACCTGCAATTTTAGCAGCCTTTGGTTGTGCACCCGACATGCCTCCTAAACCTGCAGTGATGAATAATTTCCCACCCAAACCTTCTCCGGGAATTTTAGCAATTTTTCGTCCTGCATTCAAAACAGTAATCGTAGTTCCATGCACAATCCCCTGTGGGCCAATGTACATAAAAGATCCGGCTGTCATCTGTCCATATTGACTTACGCCCAAAGCGTTGAATTTCTCCCAATCGTCTGGCTTACTGTAATTCGGAATCACCATACCGTTGGTCACTACCACTCTTGGTGCATCTTTATGTGATGGAAATAAACCCATCGGATGACCTGAGTATAATGCTAATGTTTGCTCGTCTGTCATCTCCGCCAAATATTTCATCGTTAGGCGATATTGCGCCCAGTTTTGAAATACAGCTCCATTTCCGCCGTAGGTTATTAGTTCATGTGGATGTTGAGCTACAGCGTAATCTAAGTTGTTGCTCAGCATGAGCATAATGCCGGCTGCTTGCTTCGATTGATGCGGAAAATCGGTAAATTTTCTTGCTTTTATCTCGTAATCCGGACGAAAGCGATACATGTATATTCGACCGTACGTTTTTAGTTCGTCAGCGAATTCTGCAGCCAATTCTTTATGTTGCTCTTTCGGAAAGTAACGCAATGCATTTTTTAGAGCTAACTTTTTCTCTTCCTGATTTAGAATTTCCTTTCGCTTAGGAGCGTGATTGATATTGGGATCATACTCTTTTTTTGCAGGAATTGATTGTGGTATTCCTTCTAAAACTGACTTTTTGAAATCTTCTAGTTGCATTGTACTCATTTCTGAAATCTTTTTTTGTTTGCTTTATTAAACCCATACGGACAATGTTTGCAACCATTTTTGCAACAATAGCCTCGCTTTAGGTGGTACTTTTCAGTAAAAACAATATACCCTTCTTTCGACGTATAATAGTCTTCTGGGTCTAGTTTATCAAAAGGTGAAAATCCATCCATAGGGTTCGTGTAATTTACAAAGTTAATCAACAACGCAGCAATTTGGAAACGAATTCGATTAACTTTGAGGAATGGTAAACGCTCAACAAACCGCTATTGTTCAAGAATTATTTTCTCCACTTTTTGAGGCGAAAAAAGTGCGTTTGTTTTTGCAACGAGATGATCTGTTGCATCCTGAAGTAAGTGGGAATAAATTCAGAAAGCTGAAATACAATATTCAAAATGCGATAGAGCAAGGTCACAAGACCATTCTCACCTTTGGAGGAGCTTATTCCAATCATATTGCATCAACTGCGGCAGCCGCTAAACTTTCTAATTTAAAATCAATAGGAATAATTAGAGGCGAAGAGCACCAACCTCTAAATGTGACACTTCAAACTGCGGTAAACAATGGCATGGAATTACATTACATTAGTAGAAGCGATTATAAACTAAAAGAAGATACCTCATTTTTAGAGGGATTGAAGGAGCAATTTGGGGATGTTTTTATAATTCCTGAAGGAGGAACCAATCATTTGGCATTAAAAGGAGTGGCTGAAATGAAAGCAGATTGGGACCAAGATTATGATTGTATTGCCACTCCTTTTGGAAGTGGAGGTACTGCAGCCGGAATTTATTCGGTGTTGGAGGAGCACCAACAATTACTCATTTTTTCTGCACTAAAAGGAGATAAGGTAGGTGATGAGTTTACCTCAATATTGACGAATAATGAAATCGTTGACAAGGCAAACTGGACGATGTTCAATCAATATCATTTTGGCGGTTATGCCAAAGTGAAACCAGAATTAGTTGATTTTGTGAATGCTTTTAAAAGAGATCATCAGGTTCAATTGGATTTAATCTACAACGGTAAAATGCTCTTCGGATTAACAGACTTGATTCAAAAGGACTATTTCTCATCTGGTACTAAAATTTTAGCCATTCATACGGGTGGTTTGCAGGGCAATAAAGGAATGGAAGAGCGACTCGGGTTAGAGTTGCATTAGAGTTAATAATTGACTGTTAATATCTTGTTCATTTTGCTCAATTTTTCAGCTACAACTACGTTTAAATTTGTAAATTAATCTTATTAACACCAGTTGATAACATGCGTAGTTTACTATTTACATTTACTTTTTTATTGTCCACTCTACTATTTGCGCAAGCCGGATCCAAGCGAATGACTCGAGCCGAGTATATTGCTGCATATAAAGATGATGCCATTGAAGAGATGCAACGAACAGGAATTCCTGCGAGCATTACATTGGCGCAAGGAATTTTAGAATCAGGAGATGGAAATAGTGCGTTGGCGCGGTACGCCAAAAATCATTTTGGGATTAAATGCCATTCAGATTGGAAAGGACCAACCTTTACAATGGATGATGACGCCAAGGACGAATGTTTTAGAAAGTATAAAAAGGTAATCGAAAGCTATAAAGATCATTCTGCATTCCTAACAGGGAGAAATAGATATGCGTTTCTATTCGAATTAAAAATTACCGACTACAAAGGGTGGGCAAAAGGATTAAAAAAAGCGGGTTATGCCACTAATCCCAAATATCCTGATTTGTTAATTGGAATCATTGAAAAGAGTGAGTTGTACAAATACGATGATCCCAAAGCCCACAAAAAAGACCAAAAACAATTGGCTGATAAGAAAGAGAGTAAATCAAAAACGAATAGAGGTTCATCAGCTTATACTAGCAAGAATGGAAATCATAAAGTCGCTACCCACGATAACAATATCAAGTATGTTATCGCAAAATCTGGTGATGATTTGGAGGCTATTGCTGATGAATTCAATATGGGATTGTGGCAAATTACAAAATACAACGACTTAGAAGAAACGGATTCGCCTGAATTGGGTGACATTATTTACCTGCAACCTAAGAGAGGTCGAGCAAAGAAGGATATTCATATTGTTAATTCAGGAGAAACCTTATTGGAGATTTCGCAGATGCATGGCGTAAAACTCAAAAAGCTGTGGAAACGAAATCGAGTAAATGAAGGCTATAAGCCAAAAGCCGGAGAGAAAATTTATCTGAATAAGAAGAAACCTAATTAATTTAGCAATGTAACAATTGTTTAATGAATCAATTTAGCAATTAATCAATGTAATTCTGTGTGCTCCTTTGCGTTCCTGCCTGCCGCAGGCATGGCTTTGCGATAATCTCCGTGCTCTTCGTGGTTAATTTTAAGAGCTGTAAGTAGAATAACCTAGAGCGATTGTAATTACATCAACATGTAACCTTCCGGGTCATTTTCCTATCATTAACGTTACTATTAACGATATGTGAACACTACAGGTTTAAGAATTCCAAAAAGCAGTATTTAATTTAAATATTATTTGGTATAATCTTCGAAAATTTTAGGGTTCTTAGTGGTTAAATAGTACAAATATTATCAACTTCAATCTCGCTCTTTCCCCTAAAACCATTATTTTTGAAGAATGGTAGAAACGTTGAGGTTTGCAGCTATTGATATTGGTTCTAATGCGATTCGGTTGTTATTTAGTAATGTTTACGAAACCCAAAGTGGACCAATAATTAAGAAAGCCTCACTGATTCGCATCCCAATCCGACTAGGGGAAGACTCTTTTAACCTCAATAGAATTACCGAAGAAAAAGAAGAAAAGCTCATCAAAAGTATGTTGGCGTTTCGGAATTTGATGGAAGCATATGATGTTGTTTCCTATAAAGCGTGCGCCACATCTGCAATGCGTGACGCCGAGAATGGGCCTGATGTCATCAAGAGAATTTTCAAGAAGTCGGGTGTGCAATTGAACATTATTGATGGAGAGTCTGAAGCAGAGTTAATCTTTCAAACTCATATTGCGGATGCTTTGGATACTTCTAAAACATACCTTTATATGGATGTTGGTGGAGGTAGCACCGAGTATACTGTTTTCAAAGATGGTGCTAAATTGATTGCTCGTTCTTTTAACGTTGGAACCATTCGATTGAGAGATAATATCGTGAAAGAAGGGGTTTGGGAAGAGATGAATAGCTGGCTCAAGGTGGTCGGCAAAAAGTTTGACCCGGATTTGGTGATTGGTTCAGGAGGAAACATCAATAAGTTGTTTAAATTAAGCGAACTGCCCCCGATGAAGGTTTTAAAGAATGCAAAACTGAAGCATTTAAAAGAGCATTTAGAATCTTTTACTTTGGAAGATCGGATTGAAATCCTTGGGCTTCGTCCAGATAGAGCAGATGTTATTATTCCTGCGGCAAATCTCTTTCTAAATACGTTGAAACAAGTTAAAATTTCAGGAATTTTAGTTCCTAAAGTGGGGTTGGCCGATGGTATAATACACCAACTTTACCACGATTATAAAGCCCAAAATGGCTAATTTTTGATGAAGTACTTTGCAATTGTTTTCTTTTCTTTCCTACCGGTTTCCATTTTTTCTCAAATCGTAAATATAGAAGACCAGCGTCAGAATGCACCTGAAATGGGGTTTAGTGGTCAGGCTGATTTTAATTTCAATATCAATAAAAATACTTCTGTTCTTTATCAATTAGGCAATCGGATTCAAGCACGTTATCGGAAAGCGGAGCATTTGTTTTTGTTCTTCAATGAAATTAATTTGGTGAAAGCCGATGGAGAAAATTTTGTGAATGGTGGATTTCAGCATTTGCGATACAATAAAATTGTAAGCGATAAGTTTCGGTGGGAAGCGTTTACACAAAGTCAATACAATGGTGTTCAGAAAATTGATTGGAGGTATTTGTTAGGGGTTGGGCCTCGATATACATTGCTCGATTCAGACTCTTTAGCCATCAATACTGGATTGCTTACAATGTTTGAATACGAGCAACTAAAAGAGGGATTAGGGTCTGAAGCGACAGTTAGACTAAGTGCCTATTTGTCTTTTAAATATGACATTACAAAAAATGTAAACCTAAGTAGTACGACCTACTACCAGCCTAAGATTTGGAATTTTAAAGATTATCGATTGTCAAATGAAACCACCTTTAATATTGGTCTGACGGATAAATTATCGCTCAAAGTGATCTATACATTGATTTACGATTCTCGTCCAGCTTTTGAAATTCCAGAGACCATTTATGTCTTAAAGAATGCGATTTCCTATAAGTTTTAAGTAGTAATTTTTTGAGCTGCTAAAACTCCTTTTTTGATAGAGTCAGCTACAGATACTCCGTGGATGTAGTTTCCAATTATCTGATAATTTGGATTGTCTAAACAGAATTTAGCTTCCTCAGTTACTAGGTTTTCATGGCCTAAATTATATTGAGGAATTCCTTTTTCCCATTTGATGTAATTCACCAACTCTGGTTCGCCAGAAATTTCCATAATCTCAGCCAATTCAGTTTTGATCTTTTCGATCAATGCCTCTTTTGGTAGTTGGGTCAATTCTGGTGATCGAGCGCCTCCGATTATAATCGCGAATAAATCTTTGTCTTTCGGCGCATTGTGTGGGAAAAATCGATTGATAAACAAGACGCCCAAAAAGCTTTTCTTTTCCAATATTCGAGTTAATATCCCAAATCCTGCGGTTTGATTTTTGACTTGTTTTTTATTGTATCCAAGATGTATGGCAACTGTAGGAGCGTAATAAACTTGTTCTAATTGTTCAGTGAAACGGGGGTGGACTTCCTTCCAAAACTGAGCTTCAACATAGGCTGGCAATCCACTAATGATATGATCCACTTCCAATTGATGTTGTTGCTCATTTTTGGTATAATGAATTCGATATCCGTTTTCTAATTGCTGAATGGAATTAACCGATGAATTTAACTGTAGTCGATCACCTAGTTTCGATTGAATTAATTCGGGAATCGTTCTTAACCCTTCCTTGAAGCTAATCATCTTTTGCTTTGGCAGTTCCTGCTGTCTGGGGTCGGATTTCCTTTCTTTCATCGACTTCATCATTCCTTTGATGATGCTGCCGTGATTTTTTTCAGCATCCCACAATGCTTTCATAGAAAATTTAGCACTCATTTTTTCAGGGTCACCTGCATAAACTCCTGTAACAAATGGTGCAATTACATTGTCAAAAAGCGAGGTGCTGAATCGTCTTTTGCAGAATGAGGCCAATGATTCATCGGCAGAATATCTATTGGCTTTTCGGAATGGCTCTCTTAAAATAGTTGCAATTCCTCCCCAGCCAATCACTTTGTTTCCCAATAAGTTTCCAGGGCCTGATGGCAGAGCAATTGGCTTTTTTCCCATTAAAATGAACCGACTTTTAGCTGCGATTTCTTCCGGATAGATAATAGAACCGACCAAGTCTAAATCCTTCAATAAATCCAAGAACTCAGGATTATTAAGCATTACTGAATTAGGCCCTGTTTCTAGATGGTAACCTTCTTTGGTAGCAGTATTCATTAACCCGCCCACTTGGCTGGATTGCTCGATTACAGTCAATTCAATGTCTTCTCGAATTAAAAAATTAGCAGCACTTAATCCACTAATCCCTGCTCCTAAAACCGCTATTCTTTTCATTTTTTATCTTATTATTTACCCTAAATCATCTAAGAACAACTAAAATGCACTTAACAAAACCAAAGTTTAACCGCAAAGCCCACAAAGATTTCGCAAAGTTCGCTAAGTGAAGAATACCAATTGATTTAACTTTTTTCCTCTAGCAGCGCAGCGGTCTAACATCTAACTTCTAAAAGCGAAGCGTTCTTCCCCCTAAATCGTCATCGAAAACAACTGCGTCTGCGGTTTATTCCGAATCAATCTTACGTCAAAAGCCATACAAATATTTCGAATAAAAGGCTTGCCAGCTTCAGTTACTTTCAAGCTTTTGTCGCCCAATTCTAAGAATCCATCTTCAATCAATTCGGCTAAACGTGGAATACACTCATCTATAATTTCGTGGTAACTTTCTTCATCTGCCCATGAAGTTTCATAGTGACACATGATGTCTAAAATGTGCCTTCTGATGACTAAATCCTCTTCGGTTAGCTCATGCCCTCTGAAGATTGGAATTCTACCTTCTTCGATTATTTTATAGTATTCTTCTACGGTTTTTACATTTTGTGCAAACGCATACCAACTGTCACTAATGGAAGAAACTCCCAGTCCTATCATCAATTGAGTTTTGGATGCAGAGTAACCCATGAAATTTCGGTGCAACTCTTTGTTTTTCATGGAGACATACATATTGTCGGTTTCCAATGCAAAGTGATCCATGCCTATTTCTTTGTAGCCAGAATCCAATAGTAACTGATAGCCAATTTCGTATAATTCACGCTTCTCATCATCTTTTGGAAGATCTGCTTCATCATATCCGCGCTGACCGTTTCCTTTAATCCACGGCACGTGGGCGTAACTATAATAAGCTATTCGATCTGGCTTTAATTCTCTTACTTTATTGATGGTATCAATGATGCTGTCTTTTGTTTGGTGTGGCAATCCATAAACCAAATCAAAACTGGTTGATGTAAAGCCTGCTTCTCGGGTATTCTTTGTCACCTCTTCTACCACTTCAAATGGCTGAACTCGGTTGATTGTTTTTTGAACCTTCGGATCAAAATCCTGAACCCCGTAACTAGCTCGATTGAAGCCCAGGTCATTCATCACTTTCAAGTGTTCCATCTTCGTGTTGTTCGGATGGCCTTCAAAGCTGTATGAATGATCTTTTGGAATAATTCCTTTTGAGGTCAATCCCAAAATTAGTTTCCTCAAGCTATCGGGACTGAAGAAAGTAGGAGTGCCGCCACCAAAATGAATCTCACTGATGATTGGTGTTTCTCCCAATAGCTCCAAATACAAATCCCATTCTTTTAAAACTGCGGTAATGTATGGGTCTTCCACTTCATGATTTTTTGTAATTCGTTTATTGCACCCACAGAAGGTGCATAAGCTTTCGCAAAATGGCAAGTGCACGTAAAGACTAATTCCTTCTTTAGCATTACTTTCATTAAATGATAGTTTCACCGACTTTTTCCAAGCGTCTAAGCTAATTCCAACTTCGTCCCAATATGGAACGGTCGGATAAGAGGTGTAGCGTGGTCCTGGAATATTGTATTTTGCGATAAGCGATTGAGCCATAATATTTCTTCGTTTTGATTCGTCAAATTTACGAAGAAAGGAAGACTAAGGTCGAGCAAAGTGGAAAAGACTTTTCTACTTCTTTTTTTGAATTAACCAGCTTACACCAGCTGAGATAAATCGATAATGTCTGAAGAAATCTCCATCTTCTAGATTTAAATTGCTTCCAATTGATAAGTCAATTTGAAGGTTGTCTTTGGCCAAGAATGTGACACCACCATTTAAATTGGATATGTAATCTATAGTTTGACTTCCACGACCTTCTCTTGCATATAAATACTCTTCAATAAATACGCTAAACCGTTCTTTAATTTTAATTGTAGCTGAAATGGATGCGAATACTTGATGGAATCCCTCTTCATAATAAGTATGACCTAAATTGTAACCTAGATTAACATTACCCCCTACTTTGTGTGAGATTAAAAGTCTATTGTTAATGCCAAAACTCTCACTACTAAATAAATTTGACCCTGTTGGAGTAGAAATGTGAGTTAACCAGCCTAATTTTAAACGTTTATCTTCTTTATTCAAAAGTTGGAACTTAAATCCAAGTTGAAGATCGCTTATTCCAGTATAGGTATTTGATTGAGTTCTGTCAAAGTTTGAGAATTTAAATTTTTCATCAAAGTGATTAATTTGAGTAACTAAACGGAATTCTATATTCTTTACAAAAGCATACCTAAATGTAGTTGTTGGCAAAGCAAATTGAAATGCTCTGTAGTTATCGATGCCTTTAATGGTAGACTTAGCAGCTGTCAAACCTGCTTCAATCTGAAATGCTCCTTTTGGTAAAACGATAGCACTCGTACCTTGTGTAGGTCGATCTGTATCGATGTTTTGGCCAATAGATAAAAAAGTAGATAGAATCGCAAGCGAAAGGAAAAATGCTTTTTTCATAGATTCAGAAGTTGAGGGTTGGAAATTAAGCGTAGTCTAACTGATAGTGTCCAAAGCTATTAAAATCTTTTTAATCTAAGACTTGAAAAGTGTAAATTTGTGTTCTTAAAATTCAAGAAATGATAGACGCGAAACCATATACACCAATAAATAAAGTTAGAATCGTAACTGCAGCTTCCTTGTTTGATGGACACGATGCAGCCATCAATGTGATGCGACGAATTATTCAAGCTACTGGCGTTGAGGTGATTCATTTAGGTCACGATAGAAGTGTGCAAGAGGTAGTAGATACCGCCATTCAGGAGGATGCCAATGCAATTGCAATGACTTCTTACCAAGGTGGGCACGTAGAGTATTTCAAATACATGCGTGATTTGTTGGTGGAAAATGGCGCAGGCCACATCAAATTATTCGGTGGTGGTGGAGGTGTAATTCTACCTGAAGAAATTAAAGAATTGCAAGAATATGGAATCGAACGAATCTACTCACCTGATGATGGCCGTTCTATGGGTTTGCAAGGAATGATTAACGATTTAGTTGAGCGTTCAGATTACCCCACAGGAAAAGACATTACGGATGAAGTCGATCATTTAAAATCGAAAAAGACAACGGCTATTGCTCGATTAATTTCTGCAGCTGAGAATTTCCCAGAAGAAAGCAAAGCGACTTTTGACAAAGTACATGAAATGGCTTCAAAAGTAAAGACACCAATTTTGGGAATCACTGGAACAGGTGGTTCTGGGAAGTCTTCTTTAGTGGATGAGTTGGTTCGTCGTTTCTTGTTGGATTTCGAAGATAAAACGATTGCAATTGTTTCAGTAGATCCTTCAAAAAGAAAGACTGGTGGAGCACTTTTAGGTGACAGAATAAGAATGAATGCCATTAAAAATGACCGAGTGTATATGCGATCGTTGGCGACGCGTCAGTCTAACTTGGCGTTGTCAAAATATGTAGCAGAAGCCATCTCTATCTTAAAAGCAGCTGAATATGATTTGATCATTTTGGAAACTTCAGGTATTGGTCAATCGGATACAGAAATCACTGATCACTCTGATGTGAGTTTATATGTGATGACACCTGAATTTGGTGCAGCTACTCAATTAGAAAAGATTGATATGTTGGATTTTGCAGACTTAGTGTCGATCAATAAATTCGACAAAAGAGGAGCTTTAGATGCGTTGAGAGATGTAAAAAAACAATTCAGACGCAACCACTTGATGTGGGAAGAGGATGATAAAGATATTCCTGTTTTTGGAACAATCGCTTCACAATTTAACGATCCCGGTACGAATCAATTGTACCGAACTTTAATGGCGAAAATAGAGTCGGTTACTAAAGCAGGATTAAATTCTAGTTTGGAGATTACTGACGAGATGTCTGAAAAGATTTTCATTATTCCTCCGAGTCGAGTTCGTTATTTGTCTGAAATTTCTGAGAACAATAGAAGTTACGATAAGTGGGTTGAAGCCCAAGCAAACGTAGCAGAACAATTATATGGATTACACAACTCTATTCAAACGATTAAGGATTCGTCTATGGATGATAAAGATCGTTTAGTAAAAGGATTGCAAGAGTCTTTTGAAACGGTAAAGTTGGAGCTAGACCCTAAGAATTGGTTGCTGCTAGAAGAGTGGGAAGCCAAGAAAGAAAAATACAAGCAGCCCATTTTTACCTTTAAAGTAAGGGATAAAGAGTTAAAACTGAAAACGCACACCACTTCGCTTTCTCATTCTGAGATTCCAAAAGTAGCGTTGCCCAAGTATCGTTCTTGGGGAGATATTTTGAAGTGGAATTTACAAGAGAATGTTCCTGGAGAGTTTCCATACACAGCGGGTTTATTCCCATTTAAGCGTGAAGGGGAAGATCCAACGCGAATGTTTGCAGGTGAAGGTGGTCCGGAAAGAACCAATAGAAGGTTTCACTATGTGTCACTTTCTATGCCAGCTAAGCGGTTATCAACGGCTTTTGACTCGGTAACTTTATACGGAAATGATCCTGCTTACCGCCCTGATATTTATGGAAAGATTGGGAATGCAGGTGTTTCTATTTGCTGCTTGGACGATGCTAAGAAATTGTATTCAGGATTTAATTTGTCGGATCCAATGACTTCGGTTTCTATGACCATTAACGGTCCTGCGCCGATGTTGTTAGGTTTCTTCATGAATACAGCCATCGATCAGCAGTGTGAGTTTTACATCAAAGAGCATGGATTAGAAGAAGAGGTAGAAGCAAAAATTGCCAAAATCTACAAAGATAAAGGGACGGCTCGACCTAAATATCAAGGTCCATTGCCTGAAGGGAATGACGGATTGGGTTTAATGCTATTGGGTGTCTCTGGTGACCAAGTGTTACCAGCAGATGTGTATGCAGAGATTAAAAAATCAACGCTAACGAAGGTTAGAGGAACCGTTCAAGCAGATATACTAAAAGAAGATCAAGCGCAGAATACCTGTATTTTTTCTACAGAATTTGCATTGCGATTAATGGGAGATGTGCAGGATTATTTCATTCGTGAAAACGTACGGAATTTCTACTCGGTTTCTATTTCAGGGTATCACATTGCTGAAGCGGGAGCTAACCCAATTACACAATTGGCATTTACCATTGCAAACGGATTTACTTATGTAGAATACTACTTAAGTCGAGGAATGGACATCAATAAATTTGGTCCAAACTTATCGTTCTTTTTCTCCAATGGGATCGATCCAGAATATGCAGTAATTGGCCGTGTGGCTCGAAGAATATGGAGTAAAGCACTAAAAAATAAATACGGAGCGAATGCAAGAGCACAAATGTTGAAATACCACATTCAAACCTCAGGTCGTTCGTTGCATGCTCAGGAGATTGATTTTAATGATATTAGAACAACTCTTCAAGCGCTTTATGCGATTTATGATAACTGTAATTCATTGCATACGAATGCATACGATGAAGCAATTACCACTCCTACAGAAGAAAGTGTAAGACGCGCCATGGCGATTCAGTTAATCATCAACCGTGAGTTAGGTTTAGCGAAAAATGAAAATCCATTGCAAGGGTCATTCATCATCGAAGAATTAACAGAATTAGTGGAAGAAGCGGTTTTGACAGAATTTGACCGAATCACCGAAAGAGGTGGCGTATTAGGTGCCATGGAAACCATGTATCAGCGAAGCAAAATACAAGAGGAAAGTTTGTATTATGAAGGATTGAAACATTCTGGTGAGTTTCCAATTATTGGAGTAAATACCTTCTTGAGTTCAAAAGGTTCTCCTACTGTTTTGCCGAGAGAAGTTATTCGAGCAACGAAAGAAGAGAAAGTATACCAAATTGAAATGGTAGAAGCTTTGCAAACTAAGAACGCAGATCGTTCCGAGAAGCTATTACGTGAGCTGCAGGAAAAAGCCATTGCCAATGAGAATCTGTTTGAAGAGTTGATGGAAGTAACCAAATATTGCTCATTGGGTCAGATAACCCATTCATTATTTAATGTGGGTGGACAGTATAGAAGAAATATGTAAAATAAAAAAGTAGCAATTTAGAACGCGATTTATCGCGTTCTTTTTGTTTGTAGACATTTTTAAAATTTGAAAAATGAAGAAAATAATAGTTGTAGCAATAGTTGGTCTGGGCTTGGCGGCTTGTCAATCCAAATCGACTGAAAACAATGAGCAGGGTGAAGTGAAAGAGGTGGAACAAGTAAAGGATACATCAACTTTCTACTATTCAATAGAGAAAGCACATAATGCCGATAAGTGGCATTCTCAAGAAGTGTTTAAAGCCAATTTCAACTTGGTTTTTGGTGGAAATGTGAGATTTGATGGCGTGCTGTATACTACTCCAAATGGAGGAAAGTCAAGATTAGAGGCAAAAGACGGAAGAGTGATGATTTTTGATGGTCAAAACGCCTACATCAGTCCAGATACATCGAGTTATCAAAAAACGAGGTTTGATGTATTGACATGGCCTTACTTTTTAACTGCACCATATAAGTTGTCAGATCCTGGGACAAATATCGAGAAGCAAGGAAGCCGGAAGTTAGCTGATGTTGCTTTTGAGGCCGCTAAACTCACTTTTGGAGAAAATATTGGCGATGCGCCAGATGATTGGTATGTTCTTTATAAAGATCAGACTTCAAATTTGCTTTCTGGAATGGCTTACATCGTTACCTATGGGAAGGACTTGGAGAAGGCAAACTCAGATCCACATTGCATTACCTATGAAAATTTCGTTGACTTCGATGGAATTCCAATGGCTACGACCTGGAATTTTTGGACATGGAATGAAGCCGGAGAGTTGAATAAACTGCTAGGAACAGCTACTTTGAGTTATTTTGAATCGGTAAAAATGGCCCCTAATTTGTTTAGCAAAAGTGAAAATTCCCGCTTAGCTCCGCTACCAAGCGTGGAATAATTCAAAAGAAATAGTATTTTTAGCTAAACTTAAAAGAAGAAAGATGAAAATTAAATTAATTATGTTGACTTTTTTCGCCTCCATTTTTGCTGTTTCAGCATATGCACAAGGCGACATTTTCGGAAAATGGAAAACCATTGATGACGAAACAGGGAAACCAAAATCCATAGTAGAAATTTACAAGAAAGATGGCAAGGCCTATGGAAAAATTGTAAAGTTATTCCGTGAGCCAGGAGAAGATCAAGATCCAATTTGCGATAAATGTGAAGACTCAAGAAAAGATAAAAAAATAATCGGAATGACCATCATTACAGGTATGGAATTCGATAAAGATGACAATGAATGGGATGACGGTGAAATCTTAGATCCTAAAAAAGGCACCATTTACGATTGTAAATTGTGGCTAGAAGATGGCGATTTACAAGTTAGAGGTTATATTGCTTTCTTCTTTAGAACGCAAACTTGGAAACGAGTAGAGTAAACAAGACATTAGATGTTCTAAAAAAGGGGAAACTGATTCATTCAGTTTCCCCTTTTTTTATAAACTGCATTTGAAATGTAATTCCCGAAATAACTATTCTTCGATTGTAAGTGAAAATGACTGGGGTTAAAATGTTGCGAATAATCTTCAATTCGATTAGTAGTAATATTTGTGGTCAATTTTAGAAATTGAAACATAGCAAATTCAATTCCCTTTTGCCACCAATTTTGAGCAACATTAAAGTCGGCATACAGCCATAATCCTTCCTCTTTTAGATGAGAATTTAATTTGATGAACACTGCTTCTCGATCTAAAGCTTTGAATAAGTCTAAAAAGAAAAAGGTGCAAATCACATCGAATTTCTCATTGGGAATATCCTTTTCTGTTCCTTGAATAAACCTAGTTGTTTTTAGGGTGGATTGCTTTTTAGAACTGCGAATCATTTCCGAAGAAGGATCAATATAGGTTATGGAAAGTTGAGGTCTGAGTTGCTCAATTGCCTTGAGCGTTTTTCCAGTTCCTCCTCCTATGAATAGCAATTTCCCTCTTTCCGGTAATTTAGAAAGGAGTTCTTTCTGAGCTTTCAAAACTTGTCCTCGAAATACCAAGTTGGTGATGAAATCATAAATGGGCGCAAGTGTGTTGTAGTTATTTTTAGACATAAAAAAAGCTCCTGAAATATCAGGAGCTAAGGTATATTTATTTTGAGGGTTATTATTTAATACCCTGCTTTTTTGATTTTAATTGATCTACATTGTTATCTGAGCTATTGATTTTTTCTTCTAACTTTTTCAGTTCTTTTTTATTTTCTTCAATCTGTTCAGCCTTTTCTTTATTCTCTTTGGTCATTTTTTCAATGTCCTTTTTGTTGTCTTCTATATCCTCATTCAAATCTTTGTTTTTGTCGGTCAATTTTGATTTGTCCTTTTTTAAATCTCCACTTAAGTCAACCGCATCTTCTAATTTGTCTTCATAATATTCCCCTAAATATCCGTTCAAGAAATCTTGAAAGAGGGTTCTCATATTTGAGAATGCTGCTCCATCTGAGGTAGGGGTGATGTATAAATCATATCCTTTTCTAGCAAATAATGACATTTGTGTTCCACCATCTTTGTTTTCTTTGAAAGCGCTGTATAAGTCGATTTGAACATCTGTGATGGCAACAACTTTAGATTGTTCTACAGCATAAAAATCTCCGTCTCGTTTTAACTTTACATCGTGCTGCTTTTTTAAAAACTTCTTAAAAGCCTTCCTTGTATCTTTCGGCTCAGGTGCAATCTCCACTTCTAATGAAGTTTCGCTTTTATCGTTGTGATAAGCCGTAGATTGAATAATAGAATATGTTTGAGCACTTAAGCTCAATGATGCAAATGAAATTAATATTAGTGCAAGTCTTTTCATGTTATCTCTGTGTGTTTATTTGGTTATTATTAATCTAAATATAGTCAATTGATATGCCGTAACGGTTAAAAAACAACAATTTTTATACATTTGTGTTCCAAATTAGATACATGTTAAACAATAAGAAGGTGGTAGTGGTAATGCCTGCCTACAATGCTTCAAAAACTTTAGACCGCACTTTTTCAGAAATTCCTTTTCCATTGGTGGATGAAGTTATTTTGGTGGACGACAATAGTTCTGATGATACCTATCTAAAAGCAAAAGAGTTAGGAATAAAGCATGTCATTAAGCACGAGCAAAATAAAGGATACGGTGGCAATCAAAAAACCTGTTATAACACAGCTTTAGGTTTGGGTGCTGACATCATTATTATGGTGCATCCAGATTATCAATATACCCCAAAGTTAATTCCGGCTATGGCTGAAATGTTGACCTGTGGATTGTATGACGTGGTCTTAGGTTCGCGGATTCTGGGTACTGGTGCACTCAAAGGAGGCATGCCTTTCTACAAATACTTCGCAAATCGAGTTCTGACCTTCACTCAAAATCTATTGGTAGGAGCGAAGCTTTCAGAATACCATACTGGATATCGCGCTTTTACCAAAGAGGCTATTCAGTCAATTAACATTAAAAATAATTCTGATAATTTCATTTTCGACAATCAAATGCTCTCTCAATTATTGATGAAAGGGTACGAAATTGCGGAAGTGACCTGCCCTACAAAATATTTTGAAGATGGCTCATCCATTAATTTTAAGAACAGTTCAATATATGGATTGGGTGTGCTAAAGGTGAGTATTCAGCACCGATTAAAATTAATGGGGATCTACACTGCGAAAATCTATCGTTAAAGCAGTCGCAGCTGTCCTTGTTATCCCCATTTTGAAATCTTAATTTCGCATACTATTTACGATATAAAATTAAAATTTTAAGATATGTCAAATGCCATTTTTAAAACGCCGATTGCTATCAATGAGCCAATTCTAAGTTATGCTCCTGGTTCAGCAGAGCGAAAAGAATTACAAGAAACAGTAGCGAAAATGAAAGCTGCGCCTGTAGATGTGCCAATGTACATTGGAGGAAAGGAAGTAAAAACTGGGAATACAGTGAGTATGCATCCTCCTTATGACCATCAACATAATTTGGGTCAGTTTCATAAAGGAGACAAATCGCATGTAAAAATGGCGATTGATGCAGCGTTGGAAGCGAAAGAATCTTGGGCAAATACATCATGGGAGCACAGAGCTTCTGTGTTTTTAAAAGCAGCGGAATTAATTGCAGGTCCATATAGAGCAAAATTGAATGGTGCAACTATGTTGGCCCAATCAAAAAATGCATTTCAAGCAGAAATTGATTCAGCTTGCGAAATCATTGATTTCTTCAGATACAATGTGCAGTTCATGCGTCAAATTTATACCGAGCAACCAGAGTCAGGTGTAGGTGTTTGGAATAAATTGGAATACCGACCATTAGAGGGTTTTGTGTTTGCTTTGACTCCGTTTAACTTTACAGCGATAGCAGGAAACTTGCCTGCAGCTCCTGCAATGATGGGAAATACAGTAGTTTGGAAGCCAGCCGATACGCAAATTTATTCTGCAAGAGTGATCATGGAAATTTTAATCGAAGCGGGCTTGCCTGCTGGGGTGATTAACTTAGTGTATGTAGATGGTCCAGAAGCAGGAGATGTTATTTTTGGTCACAAAGATTTTGCTGGAATTCACTTTACAGGATCTACTAAAGTTTTTGAAAATATTTGGAAAACAATCGGTAACAATATCTCGACCTATAAGAGTTACCCAAGAATAGTTGGAGAAACAGGTGGTAAAGATTTTATCATTGCTCATGAATCTGCAAATCCTATTCAAATAGCCACTGGTATTTCAAGAGGTGCATTTGAGTTCCAAGGGCAAAAATGTTCAGCAGCTTCTAGAGCCTATATTCCTTCAAGCCTATGGCCTGCAGTGAAAGAGAAATTGGTTGCAGATGTGAAGTCCTTCAAAATGGGTTCTCCTGAAGACTACTCTAATTTTGTAAACGCAGTAATTAGCGAGAAAGCATTTGATAGCATTGCGAGTTATATTGATGGGGCTAAAAATTCGCCTGATGCAGAAATTATTGCAGGTGGTGGATATGACAAATCAAAAGGATATTTCATAGAACCAACAGTAATTGTTGCAAAAGATCCAAAATTTACTACGATGTGTGAAGAGATTTTTGGACCAGTAATTACCATCTTTGTATACGATGAAAAAGATTTCGAAGCAACCTTGGATTTAGTAGATGACAATGCATATGCATTAACAGGTGCTATTTTTGCAAAAGATAGAATTGTAATCGAGCACATGTGTAAGCGATTGGTTAATGCAGCCGGTAATTTCTACATTAACGATAAGCCAACAGGCGCTGTTGTAGGTCAACAGCCATTTGGTGGAGCTAGAAAATCTGGTACGAATGATAAAGCTGGAGCAATGCAAAACTTAATGCGCTGGGTTTCTTCTCGTACAATGAAAGAAACTTTCGTAACTCCTGTAGATTATAAATATCCATTCTTAGGATAATCCAATTAGAAGAAAAACTAACAAACGCCTGTTAAGATTTTAGCAGGCGTTTTTTTTTAGGATACAACTTTATGATTAGTTTTGGATAGATGAATAAGCTCTGGAAAAAAATACCACCAATCTTTAGAAATAAGTATGTGTTTACGTTTATCGTATTCATTGTGTGGTTGTCATTTTTTGATCAAAACAATTGGATCGCTCAAATGCAATATCAGTTTGAATTAAACAAACTAGACAATGAGCGGAAGTTTTATGAAGAAGAAATTAAAATTGTCACTCAAGATTTAAAGGAATTACAAACCAATCCTAAATCCTTGGAGAAGTTTGCGCGTGAAAAATACCTCATGAAAAAAGACAACGAAGAGGTGTTTGTATTGATTGAGGAAGATTGAAATTAATTTATCAATAAGTAAATAAAACAATGTATCAATAACAGATTGCCTCGCAATCTCAATAAAACATCAAACATAAAAAAGGCTCATTTCGCAAGAAATGAGCCTTCAATTTTTAGTGCTTTATCTTATTTTGTTGGAAGTACTTTAGTAGAAACTTCTCCAAATCCAACTCTAATTCCATTTTTTTCAGCAAATCCACGCATGATAACGGTATCGCCATCATTGATGAATGTTCTTTCTGAACCATCAGTAAGCTTTATAGGTTTTGTTGCATTCCAAGCCAATTCTAGCATGGATCCATAAGAATCAGGAGTGTGTCCCGATATAGTTCCACTGCCATACATGTCTCCGGCTTTTATGTTGCAGCCATTAATGGTA
The DNA here is from genome assembly GCF_055129545.1 of Acidiluteibacter sp. Lineage (NCBI taxonomy): Bacteria > Pseudomonadati > Bacteroidota > Flavobacteriia > Flavobacteriales > Cryomorphaceae > Acidiluteibacter > Acidiluteibacter sp. The sequence goes on from NZ_JBSRUB010000012.1 coordinate 116,513, forward strand.
TGGTGCGCCAATTGCTGTTCCATGTTCCAATACATGTATTTATAATTCGATTTAGAAACCACAGATTCAATGCTTCCTTCTGGTTGAATTGAAACTTCTAAATTAATATCAATGTTCTTGTTTCCCTCAAATTTTAAATAAGGAAAAACTGCAGGTTCTTGAGTTGGTCCTGCCACTCTAAAAGGCTCCAACGCATCCATTGTTACCACCCATGATGAAATCGAAGAAGCAAAGTTTTTTGCTAAAAATGGTCCCAACGGCACATATTCCCATTTTTGAATGTCACGTGCACTCCAATCATTGAAAAGCACCATTCCAAAAATATATTTATCTGCCTCATCAGGAGAAATGTGATCACCCAGTTCTTTGCCAGGATAAGTAATAAATGCAGTTTCTAATTCAAAATCCAGTCGCTTACATGCACCAAAAACTGGAGCGCCATCGTTGGGTTTTTGTTGTCCTTTTGGTCGGTGAATAGCCACCCCTGAATTGATGATAGAAGAAGAGCGTCCGTGATAACCAACCGGAATATATTTCCAGTTCGGCAATAAAGCATTGTTCGGATCTCTAAACATCGTTCCTACATTTGTAGCGTGCTCTATACTAGAATAGAAATCAGTATAATCGCCAATGTTGGCAGCTAAATGAGTTTCCACTCTATCAATAGGTGTAATTACTTCCAATAATGCATTCTCTTTTTTTCTAAGTTCATCATTTCCTTTGGTGAAAATTTCTGAAATACGGTCACGGATAGCTCGAGTATACCCTTTTCCTTGCTCTATAAATTTATTTAATGAACCTTGATTGAAAATATTTTCGGTTTCAATTCCATCAAAATAGCCTAATTCAGAAAGGCATTGGAGGTCGATCACGCTATTTCCAATTCGAGAGGCCACTCTTTTCGACTTTTTTTCATTGCTTATGATACCAAACGGAAGGTTCTGTATTGGGAAGTCCGAACCTTCATTTATTTCAATCCAGCTAATTAGCTCAGGGTTGTTTGCTCTTATATTCATTTGAAATGTCTTTTAATTTAATACAAAAGTAACATTTTGCGTCTGGATAAAAAATGATGCAACCACATCAGAGGTTTTTGCGTCTACAATTCACAACTACTGAAAAAGGGCTACTTTGTAGTATTGAAGAAAGATTTAAGTTGTATAATTATGATACTATAATTAAATTAGCCCAACTTTAAATAATTAATCGATTTTAAGATGAGAAGAAGTCTACAACTCTTTGCCTTTACCCTAACAGTAATGCTCTCTAGCATTACATTTTATTCTTTCGGACAAGCGCCTACAGTCAATGTTTTTGAAGAACGCTTTGATGGTCCTACTGTAAATATGACTTCTTCTTCCGCCTCCGGATTGAACAACAATCGTTGGGCGGTAACAAATAGAGTAGGAGCTCAAGGAAGTACTCCTTACAGTAGTGATTCTGCAAAAGTAGTTGATGGGGATATTCTTTTTCTGACTTCTCCTGTTATTGATATGTCACCATATGTTTCTGCATTGTTGAGTTTTGATCATGTTGCCAAGATTGAAGGGTTGGATAGAGCTTATGTAGAATTGTCAATAGATAGTGGGTTGACATGGATTCATTTAGGGAAAAAGAACACCAATTACCAAGGACAAACCAATATGTTGGCTGATAGCAGCTGGTCTGAATTATCAGATGTAGTCGGTTGGAGAGGAACACCGACAGCCGCGAATATTATAGCATACCCTCAGCCAAATTGGTTTAGAAAAGAAAATTTTGACATTTCAGCATTAGCGGGAGGCCAGCCGAAGGTAATGATTCGTTTTGCATTAAAGAACGGAGGTAACTCTCAACCGGGTCCTGCTGGAAGAGCCGGTTGGTTTTTAGACAATATAATTGTAGCAGGTGCATTTTGCGAATTGTTTCCTCCTGCTGTAAATTTATCTCCTCCTACGTCTTATCCTGGATCTTATGGTGATGGTCGTGTTTACGATACTGGTCCCTTTAATTTTATTTCTACTGTGACAGATCAGTCTGGAATCCTACTTAGTTCTACTTATGTGGCTTATGCTCGATATGACAACAGTACACCAAGAGTTTTAATTATAAGAGATACAGTACCTATGGTAAATGTGTCTGCATCTAACTTTAGAGGAACAATTCCTGTTGCAAACGTTGGGGATTCTATTCGATATTCACTCATGTTTACAGATGCGAGTGGTTGTTTCAATAGAACACGTTTTCCACTAGCTGGAGAGCGATACATGATTATTTACCCAGATTTGCCACAACCTTGTCAGCAATTGCCTGAATTTCAATTCCCTTATAAAGAAGATTTTGAGACATTCCCAAGAGACGAAACAGGGAAAATGTACAATAACTGGGTGAATTTACAAGGAGACTTCCACGATTGGTGGGTAGGAGTAGATTCAACTCCAACAGCAGGTACTGGTCCCCACGGTGGGAAATCAGGAATTAAGTTTTTGTACTTAGAGGCAACAAGTCATATTGGTCAGGAGGCTCATATCGTTTCTCCATGCTTGGATTTCTTTGAAACACCAAACCCTACATTGGAGTTTTGGTACCATATGAATGGACAACATAGTAATGAATTACACATTGATATTTACGATGAATCTCTACCAGGCTGGGTGCTAGATGTTTCGCCCCCTATTATTGGAGATCAGGGCGATTTTTGGAGATTAAAACAAATTAATTTCTATAACTATAGAGATCGTGTGGTACAAATTAGGCTTCGTGGAAAAGCTGGTAAAGGTGGTGATATTGGAGACATTGCTATAGATGACTTCTATATTTACAATGGACCAATTCACAATGCTGCAGTTACCAAAGTGTATAGAGCTCCGTTTACTCCTAAAGTAAATGATCAATTGACTTTTGAATTAGAGAATTTTGGAGTTATTCCGATCACCACACTAAACGCTACATATAATATTTATGATCGCTTCAACAATATCGTAACTACTAATACTGAAACATTTAATGGATTAAACTTATTGCCGGCTGCTAAACAAGATTTAACGTTCTCAACTCCTTTTATTGCGCCTGATAGTATTTTTTATGCTCAGGTAATTGTTAATTTGGCGCAAGATACTGCGAATAAGAATGACACTAATATTACTCAATCTTATGGTGTAAATATGCGTCCGGTTTCCTATTATGATAACTATGATGTGGATGCAAGAGCAAAAGACTGGGTAAATTTCCCATTGAATACCGGTGTTGCTGACAAATGGAAGCGATACAAGCCCGGCACTGGATTTGGAACACCAAAACAAGCGTTTTCGCCTGATTATGTTTGGGCAGTGAATGGAAATCAAAAATTTGGTCCTGGTGTCGATAATCAGTTAATATCACCATTTATTGACATGAGTAACACTGATTCTACTTTTGTACAATTCTATATGAATAGGGATATTCCTATAGGAGATGGAGTCCATTTGGAATACAGTTTAAATAGAGGAACCACATGGAACCTAATCGGGGATGATGGAAACCCACCAGCAACTTTGAATTGGTACAACAGCGTTAATTGGCAAGGGATACCTTGTTGGGCAGATACGACAAGTGGTTATGAATTGTCACGGATAAAAACTACTTACTTAGATGATTCATCTGAAGTTCTATTTAGATTTAGATTCATGTCAGATACAAATGACTTCGCTGGTTATGGAGCTGCTGTAGATAATTTTAATATCATTAATCCTGAACCAATTGATGTAGCAGTTACAGAAGTGTTTTCTCCATTATCATATTGTGATATCGACTCAGCAGTAGTAGAATTTAAATTGGAGAATTATGGAACTACATCTATAAGTTCTATACCAGTTATTATTTCTGTAATTGATGAGAATAATGTTGTTGTGAGTTCAATAAACGAAACAGTAAATGTCACATTAGGTGTGTTTGATGCTGTGCAGTTTACTTCAGTTGGAAGAGTAATGTTTCCTTCTTATGGCAACTTTAAGGTTCAAGTAAGAGCTGATTTGCCTGGTGATGGTGATGCTAGAAATGATACTGCTTTTAAATACACTGAAAGTTATTATGGATGTGATCTGACTTTGAAATTTTCGACTAGTCTGACGATTGGAGGGAAAGGTTCATGGGAAGTACTAGTAAACAATGCATCTCCAGAAAGGAGATTATTTGAACTAACAGATACTTTGTTACCTCAGACAACATATACTAAGACTGTTTGTGTAAAAGATAGTCAAGAAGTGAAAATTAATCTTCAAGATGCGAATACCAATTTAATTCGTTTCGAAGTATTTGGATTCGGCTATAACTACTGGAGAACCCTAGGAGGTAATCAAAACGTTAATTCCCCTTCTTTCGATTGGATTTGTCCGGCACAATTAACAATGGGAGTGACTAATATTGAATTGCAAGGATTAGAAGGAAATCTGCCTTTGGCAATTGATTATCCAATTGAAGTAACTTTATTAGACAATGGATTAGATTCTATTGATGATGTGAAAGTAAATCTTCAAATTGACAATGGAACCATTATTACTGAGACCTTGGTTTTTGATCCTGAATTGAGGTATAAAGATGCTAGAACTCATGTATTCCAAGATGTTTGGACAGCAACTCCTGGAGTTCATAAATTCAAATCATGGACTAGTGAGCCAAACAGTAATAATTTCCCTGATACAAGACCTTCAGATGATACAGCATATTTTGAAATGAATGTGTTAGATACTATCGCAGCAGTTTCTGTAAATAATTATTGCAATGATTTCGAGAATCCTTCCAAAGCATGGAGGGCCTTAAATTTTAATACTTATAAAAAAGCTGGAAATAGTTTTCAATTGGGAACGCCAACTAAAACAAATTTAAATTCTAATAACAGTGGACAAAATTCTTGGGTGACAACCTTAGATTCGAATAATATTAATTATGATTCATCTAGCGTTATTTCAGATTTCTTTCAATTGGGTGCTCAAAAATGTTATGAAGTTAATTTCTTCCATCGATTTGAATCGGAGGAAGACAATGATGGAGGACATTTTCAATACTCTATAAACGATGGTAAATCATGGGTGACGCTATATGATAAGAGTGGTACAGCCACTGAATGGTTCAATACTGAACATGTTGCAGCAATGTTAAACAATAATCAGAATGCAGGATGGACCGGTTCAAGTGCTTGGATACAATCTAAAAATACTATTGGATTGTGGGAAGATAAAAACACTATTTTTAGATTTAGGTACCAATCTGATGGTTCTGTTACAAGCGAAGGATGGCAATTTGATGACTTCTGCATCAATGAAATAACAAAATCTGACTCAATGAGATATCAAACATGTTTCCCAGTTGGGATTAACACATTTGAATCTAGAAATATTTCATTAAGTCAAAATGTGCCCAACCCAACTAATGGGGTAACTACTATTACTTATGGTTTAACTAAGTCTGGTCAATTGAATTTTAATGTGACAAATATGTTGGGTCAAACCTTCACTCAGTTATCTGAATTCAAAAGCGCAGGAGATCATTTAATTGAATTAAATGTCGCTGATTGGGCAGACGGTGTGTACTTCTATTCAATCGAATTTGAAGGCGAGCGAATCATAAAAAAGATGATTATTTCTAAATAAGAATATATTGTTATATATTTAGAGGGAACTAGTAAATACTAGTTCCCTTTTTTATTTAATAATTACATGTAATGAAGCACTTTATACTATTTTCTAACTTATTTTTATTCCTGACGTTTAGTTTTGCTCAAACAACGGTGTTATCGGTGGAAGGTTTTGAAGGTACCACGAATCAATTTACAAGTTATGCGGCATCCAATCCTGTTGCAGTTTGGAGTCCCAATGCAGTGTATAGTAAAACAGGGACAAAATCATATCGGGGTGTTGTCACCTTCAATGATACCTTGTTTTTAGAGTCTCCTGCATTTTCCACCATGGGATATTTGAATGTAAACCTTTCCTTTAGTCAAATCTGTAAAATCGGAAGTTTAGATAAAGGAATGATTCAATATTCAATTAATAATGGGGCCACTTGGACTTACTTAACAGTTAATGAATATTTAGGGTTTGGGCTTTTTTCTCAGAACGTATTTTCTTCTAGATCTTATTCTGATTGGGTCACAAGTCAGCCAACAACTATCCCAAATAATACATGGTGGAAAGACGAGCGGTTTAATATTTCGTCAACTGCAAATAATAGCCAAGTTAAAATTCGATTTGTTTTGGTAGATGGTGACTTCAATGGACCCGCTTCTAATTATGGTTGGTTGTTGGATGATTTTAAAGTGGTCGGATCAGCTTGTGAGTTAGATCCCCCTGTTCTATCAAATGCAACTATAATTACTGGGTCTGTTTATAATACTTCCCCAACGAACCTCTCCATCGATGCCGTAGATGCCTCAGGAATTGCTTCCGCTAAAGCTTTTTATACCTTAAATGGAGGTTTGTTAGATTCTATTACTTTGATAAACGGAACAGGAAATACGTGGACTGGCAGCCTGCCTGCCGCTTCTATAAATGATACCATTTGTTATTATTATTCATTCATTGATAATTCAAGCTGTTTTAATAAAACAACATTGCCGTCTGGCCAATGCTATAAATATTATATCGATCCTTTACCACCTGTACAATGCATCGGAACTCCTATCAATTCATATCCATATAACGAGGCATTTACTTCATTCTTGGTAGGAAATACTGGAGCATTGCTTAGTGGTTGGGAAAATTCCACGAATGATGATTTTGATTGGTTTGTGAATACAGGAGGCACACCCTCTACAGGTACAGGACCAACATCCGATCATACAGGAGGGAACGGCAAGTATTTATACATGGAAGCTACAGGGCCACTGACTAATGATGAAGCGCACCTAATTACGCCATGCTATAATCTAGCAAGTAATACATTTTATCAGTTCAGTTTTTGGTATCACATGAATGGAGTGGGAATGGGTGAGCTGCACATTGATGTATTTGCAAACAACAATTGGGTATTAGATGCAATTCCTGCCATAACAGGAAATCAAGGCAATCAATGGTTAAAGGCTAGGCTTGATTTGTCGAGCTACTCTGGGCAAACCATAAAAGTGCGTTTTAGGGGAGTGAAAGGAGCTAGTTTTACTAGCGATATAGCACTAGATGACATAAATATTAGCGTTACAACAGGTGAGGATGTATCAATAGTATCGGTGAATAACCCCATTGATAAATCGTGTCTATTAAATCCATTACAAGATGTTCAAGTAACGATTTTTAATCCGGGAACAATCGGAGTTTCTTCTATTCCTGTTGCCTATCAATTAAATAATACCGCTATCGTAAGGGCAATAGCTACAGGAACTATTCTCCCGAATGGGACTCAATCTTACAGTTTTTCGCAACAAGTTACAATAACTCCCAATACATTAAACACGATCAAAGTGTGGACGGAGTTAAGTACTGATGTAGATCCTAGTAATGATACCTCGAGTTATACTTTTACTGTGAATTCCACAGTGAATGCCTTTCCGTTTCTAGAATTGTTTGATTCTTTCACGACCGGCTCCCCTGGAACATTAATCAATGGTTGGGTAAATGATGATTTAGACGATATTGATTGGAATGTCAATACAGGAGGAACGCCTTCTGCAAATACTGGACCTTCTCAAGACCATAATTCTACGGGTTCTGGAAATTACATGTACATTGAAACTAGCGGGATTCCTGCTGGTTCTGAGGCATTTTTAATTAGCCCTTGTATCGATTTAACCAATGTATTATCGCCTGAGTTAGAATTTTGGTATCACATGTATGGCTCCAATATGGGGGCACTGCATTTGGATATTTGGTCGAATGGAGCTTGGGTTTTAGATGTAATGCCAATTGTTTCGGGGAATCAAGGAAATGTATGGAAGAATCAAAAAATTAATCTATCAACCTATAACAACCAAGTTATTAGAGTTCGATTTAGAGGTGATGTGGGGTCTGGTTTCATGAGTGATATTGCCATTGATGAAGTTTCCATTACCAATTCAGCTAGAGTTGATGTTGCATTGAATTTACTCTCAAGTCCAATTTCACGAGGTTGCCAAACACCTTTGAATCAAAATGTGACTGTTACTGTGCAGAATTTTGGGAATGTAACTTTGTCAGCTATTCCAATAGCTTATCAAAATAACAATGGCATCATTTATCGTGATACAATAACCGGAAATTTAGCGCCATTAGCGAGTCGAACCTTTTCTTTTGCCCAAGGAGTTAATTTGCAAGCGATAGCCAACAATGACTTTTTGGTGTGGGTGGAGTCCTCATTAGATCTAAATGCCACTAATGATACCTTGAGACGGATCGTATCTACCAATGGAACGGTTAGTGTTTTTCCAGTGATAGAAAATGTTGATGCATTTGTGACTGGCGTTCCTGGAACCTTTTTAAATGGATGGGAAAATGAAACAATCAATGACAATCACGATTGGTATGTAAATTCTGGAGGAACACCGACATTACTTACTGGGCCCACTGGTGACCATACAACAGGGAGTGGAAATTATTTATGGCTGCAATCAGATGGAAATAGCGGGAAAAGTGCTCGATTATTAAGTTCCTGTTATGATTTTACAGCAGCTAATTCGCCGCAGTTGAGTTTTTGGTACCATATGTTTGGTGCTGATATGGGCACATTGCATTTAGATTTAATTATCAATGGGTTCTATATTCAGGATGTAATTCAACCCATTTCCGGAAATCAAGGACAAACTTGGTTAAATAAGGTGGTTGACTTGTCCGGATATTCAGGAGATGTGAGATTAGTTTTTAGGGGTGATGTGATTACAAAATCTGGAGCCATTGCAGGAGACATCGCATTGGACGATATTCAGATTACAGAGCTACCAGTAGGATTAGCGGCACAACAATCAACATTTTTTATTGGAGAAGTATTTCCAAACCCAACTGTTGGGACTGCTCATATTGTGGTGAATACTGCATCACAAGAACAACTTAATTTAACCATTTTAGACATCAAAGGACAAGTGGTCGGAACAGATCAATTTCAATTAAACGGCGGTCAACAAACCGTTGAAATGCCTGTAGCTAATCTCGAACAAGGTATATATATCTTGCAGTTCAATTCAGAGAATAAGACTTTTACTCGAAGATTGATTGTGAAATAAAAGTGCCCTTCGATACTATTTTTAGCTCCCAGAGTAGTTTAGGAAAATAAATAACCCTTTTGTGGGACACTAAAAATCACTCAGGGTACTTATTTGAATTATAAATCCCACTGTTCTTCAACTTGAAGTGCAGTGGGATTTATGCGATTATAAAACTTATATGATTGTCTACAATTTCTCTTATTAGTCATTAATCGTTTTTGTCACACTTAGCGCAGAAGTTCACACTGAGCTCCGCCGAAGTGAAGTGAACCATTAATAATTAAAAAGTGGTAAATCTTCCATTAAGTCATTCACTTCCTTTTTAATTGCTTTCAATTCAGCTTCATCAGTCTTGTTTATTATTGCACGGTCGATTAACTCAGCAATCAATGGAATTTCTTTTTCAGTAATCCCTCGTGTCGTGATCGCTGGAGTGCCAATACGAATCCCTGAAGTCACAAAAGGACTTCTTGTATCGAAAGGTACCATATTCTTGTTAACAGTAATGTCAGCTAATCCCAGGACTCTTTCAGCTTCTTTACCAGTAATGTCTTTTGAATTTAAATTAATCAACAAACAATGGTTATCAGTTCCGCCAGAAATAATGTTAAAGCCTCTTTTTACTAACTCTTCACCCAATAATTTTGAGTTTTTCATCACTTGTAGCGTGTAATTCATAAAGGAATCCTCTAATGCTTCTCCAAATGCTACTGCCTTTCCTGCGATTACATGTTCCAAAGGCCCACCTTGCGTGCCTGGGAATACTGCAGAATCCAACAGTGCGGACATCATTCTCACTTCTCCCTTTGGAGTTTTGATGCCCCATGGATTTTCAAAATCCTGTCCCATCATGATGATTCCACCTCTCGGACCTCTCAACGTTTTATGAGTAGTCGTAGTTACGATATGGCAATATGGAAGCGGATCATTCAAGATTCCTTTTGCAATCAATCCTGCTGGGTGAGAAATGTCTGCCATTAGCAATGCGCCAACTGAATCAGCGATTGCTCGCATTTTTTTATAATCCCAATCTCTACTATAAGAAGAGGCGCCGGCAATCATTAATTTCGGTTGTTCTTTTTTAGCGATTGCCTCAATTTTATCAAAGTCAATTCTGCCGGTAGATTCTTCTACACCATAAAAAGTAGAGTGATATAATTTACCTGAAAAATTCACAGGTGATCCATGTGTCAAGTGGCCTCCATGAGAGAGATCAAACCCTAGAATAGTATCCCCAGGATTTAATACCGCCAACATGACTGCTGCATTGGCTTGTGCACCTGAATGTGGCTGAACGTTCACCCATGCTGCATTGAATAATTCTTTCGCACGGTCAATCGCCAATTGCTCCACTTGATCCACGATTTGACAACCACCATAGTATCGTTTACCAGGTAATCCCTCAGCGTATTTATTCGTTAAAACCGATCCCATTGCTTTTAATACTCCTTTACTTACGTAATTCTCAGAAGCTATTAATTCCAATCCTACAGTTTGTCTTTTCTTCTCTTTCTTGATTAACTTAAATAGTACTTTGTCTTTCATAATCGATATATCTTGGACGGCTAAAATTAGTCAAATACTTCGTATTTTTTAATGAATCAATAAGTCAATAATTGAATCAGTCAATCAGTGAATAGTTGGATAAGTCAGTGTTGGATTCCTTCTTTCAAAGACGGACAATTCGTATTCTTTAATGCTTCAATACACTAATGAGTCAATAGGGTATTACTTTAATGAGTCGATCAAAAGCGCTTCTGGTTACTATTTTAATATACTACCCTTAGTAGATCTTGTAGCGCATCTCGGTACATTTTAAAAAAGTACCCTGAGTGGACAAAGCGCTGCTTTGTTTGTATCGAAGGGCACTTTTTTAAACCACTCGATGTCCTACAACATTTATATCGAAGGGCACTTTTGTTTTTACCGAGATGTCCTTTTAAAAGAATATACCTGCTAACAAAAAAAAGGAAGACTATTGGTCTTCCTTTTTTTGATTCATTTCATATACTTTCTTACCACCGTAGGCTGCTCCTGCAATTAAGAGAAACGAAAGTCCTCCATCAATAGGAACACATGGAGGAGGGAAACAAGGACCAGGCCCACCGCCACCACCAGGACCACCACCAGGTGGTTGAGCTTTTAAATCGGACGTTGCCAAAACGAGGATGGCAACTAATGGTATATATTTTAATATCTTCTTCATAGTATCTTCTATTCTGATTGCAAATATAGAAATTTAATTAGAAATTAAACTTCTCTGTAATGACTTCATTATTTGTACGAACCACAATTAAATGGATTCCTTTAAGAGCAGATGTATGAGCCAACTGTTGACTTCCTGCACCTTCCATTCCGATGAACTGAGTCGCTGCTACTTTTTGACCATTTAAATTGTAAATGTCGATTTGTGCTTGTGATCCTTCTGCAACATTGAAGTCCAATTGAACGATGTCGCCTCTTTTCAAGATTGAAATACCTGAATTGGCTGATTGGTTTTGATCAGCTTTTGCCAACAAGTCTTTACAATCTTCAGCCGACTTGAACAAATGCAAGTTGAATCGATCGTACTTTCCAATAGTAGATGCAAAAGTATAATCTGCAGTTGAATTCAAATCAATGACTTTTCCTTCCATTTTATCTTCCAATAATACGCAGCTGTAAATCGATAGTAACTCCGATACATCTTTTGCTGCTATGGTGTAAGAGCCATTTTCTCCAGCGGTGAATGCAACAGGAATTTTCTGGTTCTCAGAAAATGTATTAATAGTGCTATGTACCATATGAATTGATCCTTTTACTAATGTTATTGCAGGAGCACTTTTTAATGGGCTTTCAAGGAATGGTGCATCGTTTTCATTTGATCCATAATTTGCCGTTGCAGAAGTATGAAGAGATAATTCATGACTGTAATTATTCCCTAAACTTTTAACTAAAAGTTTAAATTCCTTTTCTTCTTTTTGTCTGTAAATTAAACTTGAAGCTAATGAAAATTTATTGCTTTCACCGATGTTTAGTGTTTTAGAGGTGCCTGACGAATTGTTAACCCAAAAGCCTTGACTATGAGGAATAAATCCACCATTAAATAGTCTGTAGCTACCTGAGGATTGCTCGTAAATATAAAATTGGCTAGTAACACCAGTAGGTTTACTAACAGAATTAAAATTTACAAAAGAATAGTGAGGGTTTCCAATAAAGTTCATTCCAGGCTGTAATGTAAAAGATCTAGTCCCAGTAAATGGCGTACCTCTATGATCAATAGTCTGTGCTGAAAAAGTAGTTAAATTATCCCCTAAAAATAATTCAACACCTTCTCCGGCGATTAATGGTTCAGCTATTGAAGTCACATATCTGTATGCTTTGGTGGTGTTGTTATACTTTGTCACACTATAAAAAATTGGGCCACCTGAACCATCTCTAGCATCTCCATCGTTACCACCTACACCACTCATAAATAGTTCTTGATCCCAATCATCGATAGTAGTGCTTTGAACTGGTGTTGTTAAATCTGCATAATTTGCAGGGCGCGTGCTAAAATATCTTTGCATTATAAAATTGCCTACAAATGAGTTACTAACCGACTGTTCTATTTGTGCATTAGTTGTTGCATCAGAGATAAAGGTAAAGGTTCCACCATCATTGATCAATTGTCCTGATGAAATTTTAATATATGTCTTTAATTCCCATGCGCCGCTTTTAAGAGTAACACTATTTGAATTATTTACAAATACATTAAAAAAGCTTACCGGTGTTGCACTATTATTTCTTAACTCTTGATTTACAATGCCAGTAAATGCTATTAATCCAGTTGATGCGTCTATTGTTCCAGAATTAGTCAAATTTCCTGATACATATAAACTATCATTCGTGTTAAAGGCTATGGTAGCTCCTGTCTCAATAGTCACGTTCTTTGCAAAACTTGAAGCACCATTAATTAAGACAGTCCTTGGCGAAGGAATTGTAACATCGTCGTTTTGGGTAGGCACACAATTACAACTCCATGTTAAAGGGTTGTTCCAGTCATTATCTGAAATAGCAGTGTATGTTCCATTAACTTCAGCTAAAGTAAAGTAGGCGCCATCTGGAAGATTTACACCAGTAAATTTTATTGAGTTATTTATAGCATTGTAGATTAATCCAGTGGTATGAAGCCTTGTACCACCGTTTGTGAAATTTCCATCATTTGTTTCTATTAAAATAGCGTAATTGTTTGGGTTTACTGCGAACTCATTCCCTTCCAAAAAGAACTCTAAATCGATGTTTCCTGGATTTTGAAATCTATTTACTCTCCAAGTTTGATTCCATCGTTCAATTGTACCTGAGGGAACTGATGTATTGGTGCCGAAGCCAGCATTGTCGTGGCCAATATTTAAAAAGTCGTATTGTATATTTAATGAAGTGGCATTACTCATTAAAAGGTTACCACGACCTCTGGCAGAATTTGAAGATTGACCATTAAAAAAGCCTACACCTATAACTTCATTGTTGTAAGTTGTTCGCCATTTATAAAAATTATTTAAAATTGGTAAATCGTATTTTGATGCTAAGTAAGTTCTTGCAATAACCGATTCAACATCAGAAATATTGTTGTTGTATATTATTATTTCTGCTATCTCACCATTTAACGGAAAGCTATAATTACCTCCTGCTTTTCTCATCCCCACACTAGATGTATCGTAATTCGCAAAAGCTGTTCTTGTTAATGTTCGGCTTGCTGTTATTGTTTTTTGACCTAGTGTTCCAGAAGTAGCACCACCAGTTGATGTTATTGTTACAATACCAAATTCATTAATTTTGTTTTTAATGAGATTGTACTGTGTAGGAGAAGTATATGGATTGAAAATCTCATCACCCTTAGAAAATAATGCATGTTTGTTTAATGCCATCACTACTCCATTTAGTGGATTTTGTGATTTGTATACTGTAATCATTGAAACTGCTCCTGTTGTAATTTCAGCAGTAAAATCTAAATAATCATTCACTCCATCAAAAACAACAGTGGGTTTGCTATTCAATCCCGATGCTTTAAATGTTGGTTGATTAAGAGATGTTGGTTGATTTAAATGATTAGTGTTGGTTGATAGGTCTAACCAATTAGAAACTGGGTCATTATCGCTAAGTGAAAGTTGACTTGCATCTAACCATACCTCTAAAGTAGAAGAATTACCAATTCCTCCTGGGCCAGTTTGACCAATAAAAACTAAGGGTAAAAGCAGGTTGAAAATCAAAGGGATAAAGTGAATTTTCTTCATCGTTAATATAATTATTTTAATTTAATGTGTAAAAATACACTATTTTTTTAAAGAGAGCGCATTTGATCCGATTATTCCTGCTGACACCAATATATATATCAAAGGATTGTGGACGAATCCTACTAATATACGTAAGTATGGATAAAAAGTTTGGAACGAATCAAAAATATACGCCATGACTAGGAGTAAAAGTGCTAATATAATAATAGATCCATATATGACAAATGCAAATAAGTGCGATTTGTTTTCAGGATGACTATATTTTAAGCCAAGAAAGGTAAAAGTAATGAATACGATAGTAAAAAGCAGGGTTAACCCCAATTTAAGTTGATTTAAATCAGATACATTCCATTCGGATAGAAATGCTAATTCAGTCGTTTTTTGATAGTAAAAGGTGGCGCCTTCAATTTTGGCATTGATGCTCTTAAAAAGGACTTCTCTCATATAACTAAATACAAATAGAAGGATTAGTGTAAAACTCCAAATTAGTTTTCTTACCATTTGAAATAATTGAAGAATTTAATGCGCAACATCCAGAGTAGAAAAACTACCCCGTATACAAATAAGGTGAACGTGTAGGAATGATGAAAATCCAATTGATCCGGAGCATACACGACCACTAAAGCCAATGCGATTACACGTAGCACATTGAGGGCGTGTATGATACTTATTCCAATAAGAATAAAAACTAATTTTGACCACCACTTTCCTGCAAATGACAATATAAAGGTAGCATATAAAATAAACAAACTTAAACCATCGCATGGGCCACCAATGATGACTCCACTGCTACCTTGAATTCCTAATAAAGTAGGGGCGGTAGAAATTTGATCAATAGTTTGGTAACCCATTAATTCCAATATCCATTCTCCCAAGCTAATAATTTGAGCAATTAGAAATCTATCAGTTTCAGAATATGGTACTATTATCCACTCATATATACTTAACAAACCTACATAGTAAAGGATCATTTTAGTGGTAAAAATCAAACCGGATTTATTCTTAAAATAGAAGACTTTTAGTTTTTCAAACATAGTTGCAAAATAAAGAATATAATTCGTTTCTTTGTTCGTTGTAGTGTCACCTTCGACCTAATTTATGCAAAATCAAACTACCTCATCTTCCACTTTTCAAATTGATCCCAGGGTATTTTTGATGTACCTCATGCGTTATTGGTATATTGTACTTTTAGGTTTGGTTTTTTCTGCTGCTTATGCGTTTTACCAAGTTCGTTACACCCCCCCAACTTATTCAACCAATGCACGAATGTTGGTGAAAGATGAATACTCCTCATGGGGACAAGAGTATTTTTTGCCGGGAATGGAATTGGTGAGTGGAAGAAATCGATTAATCAATGAAATCGGGATTATATCTTCATATCCATTGATGGAACGTGTTGCTAAGAAATTAGATTGGCAAATATCTTATTACAAGTTGGGGAATATAAAAACCTCAGAAATGTATCCTAAATCTAGTTTTTCCGTCGACTTAATTAAAGGCGAAAGAATTGATGGGCGGTGTTTTGTTAAATTTTTTGGCAATGATCTTTTTCAAATCAGCAGTTCTCCAGAGGAATTTGCCGATTCAAGTACCTTTAAACAAGGTGAGCCTTTTACCTTTCAAAATGCAACTATAGTAATAAATCAAACCTATAGTGAAGTTGATGAAGAAGGTGACATTTTTGCATTTGAATTTAATTCGACTAGCGGAATGACTAGATATTTTCAACAATCGATTACTGTTGATGTTGAAAATATGGAATCTTCCATATTGATTCTTTCGCAGCAGAACCAAACACCTCGAAAATCCATAGACTTTTTGAATGTGTTAATGGAGGAATACATTCAGTGGGGGATGGACCAGAATAGTGAGATTGCGGTCAACACAATAGCTTTTGTTGATCAACAGTTGAAAGGTATTGCAGATTCCTTATTGATTACGGAATATCAATTGGAGCGTTTTCAGCAAAAGAATTTTTCTGACCGTATTTTTATTTCAGAAGGAGGGAATAATATGGTCGAGGTTTTTGAACTAGAAGAGGAATTGACACAGCGGAGTATTCAACGTGAGTATTATTCTGCATTGATTAAAACGCTGAACTCAGAAAAGTTTACTGCCTTTCCTTCTGCTGCTGTGTTTGGTTTCCAAGATCCCAATGTGGATCGGATGACCATCAGAATTCAGGAGTTAGTAGAGGATGAAAAGGAGGCCAGTTTTCGAATGCAGGGAGCAAACTTAAGATTTGAACAACAGCAACAAGAATTAGATCGCCAAAAAGACGCATTATTATTAGTTGCAGAAGCAAATCGTTCTCAAGTGAATGCTTTAATTGATTCTCTGAAAAGAGTGATTGCTGAAGAAGAGATTAAGGTGATGCGGATTCCTAAAGAACAACGTGAATTCTTAAACTTAAAACGGGAGAATAAATTGTTGAGTGATTTGTATACTTTTTTATTAAATAAGCGATCAGAGGCTAGTATAGCAAAAGCGTCCAATGTTCCCAAAGCCCAAATTTTAGATTATGCAACGCCATATAGAAGTTACAATGTTGGCGAAAAAGCTTCAGCTGTCTATTTAACTGCCTTTTTATTTGGTCTGTTTTTGCCTGTGGGAATAGTTCTGCTTATTTACTTTATGAATTCTAAAATTGTTGACCGGTCAGATTTAGAGAAGATAACGACTATTCCAATATTGGGCTCTATAATGAATAAAAAGGATTTAGACAGCAATATTGTGGTGAGTACGAATCTGAAATCCATTGTATCCGAAGCCTTCCGAAGTATTCGTACCAATATTAACTACATGGTAGAAGGAAAAGAACAGCATGTAGTTATGGTGACTTCCTCCATTTCAGGTGAAGGAAAAACGTTCACCTCCATAAATTTAGCGGCCATTTATGCGGCTTCAGGAAAAAAAACCATTTTAGTTGGCGCTGATTTAAGAAAGCCAAAAATTTTCAAAGACTTTGAATTAACGAATGAAGTGGGATTAAGTACCTTCTTAATTCGAAAAGGAGAGCTCAACGATTGCGTTAGAAATACTAAAATAAATAATTTAGACTTGATTTCTTCAGGACCTATTCCTCCGAACCCTGCTGAGTTAATTGAAAGTAACAGAATGAGTGAGTTTCTAGTAGAATTAAAAAAGGTGTACGATATCATAATAATTGATACACCGCCTGTTGGATTGGTGACTGATGCATTAATAATCAATAAACATGTGGATGCTTCGGTCTACATTGTTCGACACGGCTACACGAAGAAATCTTATCTTGAAAATATCAATCAATTGTATGCCGATCACAAGATTAAAAACTTAGGCATTGTAGTAAATGCAGTGAAAGAAAAGAGTGGGCCGCTTGGCTATGGCTATGGCTACGGTTATGGTTACGGTTATGGTTACGGTTACGGCTACGGGTATTATTCTGATGATGCCCACGATAACTCCCGGACAAAGAATGATTAAAGGCGGATTGATTTGGGATTTTTTTGGTAAAGTGATCAACCAAGGAGTATCTTTTATTGTGTCTATTTTTTTAGCGCGATTGCTCTTTCCTGAGGACTTTGCGTTGATTGCTATGGTGATGGCCTTTTATGGGTTAGCCCGTATTTTTATAGATTTTGGCTTTTCTGCTGCAATTGTTCAGCGATTAAATGTTTCACAAATTCAATTGAGTTCGGTATTTTGGTTTAGCACCGTAGTTGGTCTTTTGTTAAGTTTCCTATGCTTTGCATCTGCTCGTTTAGTGGCTAATTTTTACGAACAAGAGCAAGTTTATCAGGTAGCAAAAGTTATGTCCTTTATCATAATAATAAGTGCACTGGGTGGAGTACATTCAGCTATTCTGCAAAAAAATATTCAATTTAAAAGCTTATCGAAAATAAGTATTACAAGTGCAATGTTATCAGGGTTTGTTGGTGTTCTATTGGCTTTTAATGGATTCGGGGTTTGGAGTTTAGTGGCTCAGTATTACTTGTCAGGAATAATTCGACTTTTCCTTTTGTGGCAAGCTACAAAATGGATTCCATCCTTTAAATTTTCCTGGGTAGAGTCTAAACCCTTGTTTCTATTTGGAAAGAATATGTTTCTTTCTCAATTGTTGGATACCTTTTATACGCAATTAGATGTATTTGTAATTGGAAAATTGTTCGCTCCTGCTACTTTAGGTTTTTACTCTCGCGCTAAAAGTTTGAATCAACTTATTGCACAGCATTCTGCTGGAAGTTTAAATGCAGTTTTATTTCCTGCTGTAAGTAAAATTCAACAGGATAAAAAAGCAGTAAAAGCATTAGTAGTGAAATTTTTTCATTTGGCTGCTTTTATTTCTTTTTTTTTAGGAGGATTGATGTATTTAATTGCTCAGGATGTTATTATCTTGTTGTTTACAGATAAATGGTTGAGTTCAGTCCCCTATTTTAAAATTATGGTTTTATCTACCTTTGTATATCCGGTAAGTGCAATCGTATTAAATCCAATTAATAGTTTAGGTCGATCAGATATATTTTTGAAATTAGAAATTGTAAAAAAGGGTTTAATAACTATAGTATATTTTGTAGGCTTTCAATATGGTCTCCTCGAGTTTCTATATTGTATGTTAGTTTATGGATTTGTTGCTATAGTGTTAAATTGTTATATATCCGGAAAGTTAATAGGTTGGAGATTACGCGATCAGTTAGGTTCTCTTCTAAGCTATGGTGCTCCAATATATATTATTACTTTTATTATTCAATCGATGCTTTCAAACTTTGAGATGTCAATAATTTTACATTTAATTGTGAACTCAATTTTATTTCCAGCGTTTACTCTATTTTATTCTATTGTTTTTAAATTGAAGGGATTGTTCATCTTAAGGAATGTATTGCAACCATTTTTAAGAAAACTTTTTAGTAGAGGTTTGTAATTAGTATAAATTTATTTTTTAATGACGTAATTTTGGTTTATTCTCTTGGAGTAATTAGTTTAGATGACTTAATTATACCTAGATTAGTAATCTTAAATAAATGTTCATATTTTCAATATAGAGTAATTTCAAAATTATTAAATGATCAACGTAACGAATACTTTTTTACCTCCAATTGAAGAATTTATTGAATACCTTACCATTGCCTGGGATAAAAAATACATAACTAATAGAGGTGAATTAGTTCTTAGGTTAGAAGAAGAATTGAAGCGTTATTTGCAGGTTAAAAATTTAACCTTGACTGCAAATGGAACGCTCCCAATTCAAATGGGTTTAAAAACTTTGGGATTAAAAGGGGAGGTGCTAACAACTCCATTTTCATATATTGCAACTACTTCATCCATTATTTGGGAGAACCTAAAGCCGGTTTTCGTAGATATTGATCCAGTCCACTGGACAATTAATGAAGAATTAATTGAAGCTAAAATTACTGAGAGTACTACAGCAATATTAGCAACTCATGTTTTTGGAAATCCCTGTAATGTAATAGAAATTGAAAGAATCGCTGAGAAATATAATCTTAAAGTTATTTATGATGCTGCACATTGTTTTGGTGTTAAATATTTAAATAAATCGATTTTCAATTATGGTAATTTGAGTACGTGTAGCTTTCATGCGACAAAATTATTTCATACGGGTGAAGGTGGATGCTGGGTTACAAATGATGATTCAATACAAAGTGATATGTTTTTTGCACATAAATTTGGACATGATGGGCCTGAAAACTTTAAAGGATTAGGGATTAATGCAAAAATGTCTGAACTTCAAGCAGCCCTAGGGTTAGCAAATTTTAAATATATTGATGAAATAATAAAGACAAGAAAGATTGCAGTAGAATATTATAATTCGAGGTTGGATTTGAAAAGGTTTGAGAATATTACAATTCGTAAGGATACCGAATGGAATTATCAATATTACCCAATTTTATTCAAAAATGAGCGAGAATTACTAGCTGCTCAAGAAAGACTTCAAAAACAAAATATTATTCCAAGAAGATACTTTTATCCTTCTTTAAATAATCTAAGCTTTGTAGGTAATATTCAAAAATGCCCAATAAGTGAAAATATTTCTAGTAGAATTTTATGTTTACCTTTGAGTGCCCAAATAACAACTGATGAGATTGATAAAGTTTTTAAGTACCTATAATTCATGAACAATAAACAATTATTTATTATTGGAAATCCACGCTCCGGAACTTCGTTGTTAAGGATAATTTTACATAGTCACTCTAAAATTTCAATTCCTGAAGAATGTCATTTTTTCTTATGGTTAGAAACGAAATATAGTAACTGGAATAATACTTTAAAAACTGAGTTCCTCAAAGATTTATATGCCTCAAGAAAATTTGAAACTTGGAAAATAGATAAAAGTAAATTTGAAGAGGAATTCTCTTCTTCTAACTTTAAAAATTATGCTTCTTTAGTAACATTTATATATAGTTACTATGCAAGAGATAAAGGTAAAGAGAATATAGAATATTGGGGAGATAAAAATAAGTTATGGCGAGATAAATTACACAAAGTACCCGAGTACTTTCCTAATGCAAAATTCATACATTTAGTTCGTGATGGTAGAGATGTTGCATGCTCATTTATTGAATTAGATAAAAAAAAGAGTTCTAATATGGATTCTATATATTATCCAAACTTACCAACTGATATTTCTGAAATCGCTCAAAGATGGAACTTAAATATTGAAAAAATTAATGAATTTCTATCTTTGCAGGATAAAAGAAAATACATTGAAATTAGATATGAGGAATTGGTTAGAAATACCAAAGATACAATCATGAAAATTCTATCTTTTTTAGAATTAGAGTTTGAGGAAGAGTGTTTAGATTATTACAAAAAGGATTTTTCTAAAATTGAACCTATAGAATATATGGACTGGAAGTCAAAATTAGTTCAGAAGCCCGACATTGGTAATATTTTTAAGTATAAAAAAATATTAAATACTTATGATATAAGTTTATTCAATTCAATTGCTAGAGAATCCCTTTTAAAGTATAATTATGAACTCTGAAAATTATTACAATACAATAGCTAAAGATTACCGAAACATTTCAAGAAGAAGAGAGAAATATTTAAAGAAAGTTGATTCTTTGATATTGAGTCACAATAAAACTAACGTGATAGATTATATGGATGTTGGTTCAGGAGACGGAATTAGAGCTTTGAAATTGGCAGAAGAAATGAATGTGATTAATTTACAATTAGTTGATAATAGTGAGATTATTAATTTATTTAACTTAGGGAGTAGTGATATTGAGGTAAATAAATGTCTTACTGCAATTAAAGATATAAATCTAAAAAAGAAATTTAATTTAATCACATGTTTATGGAATGTTTTGGGACATGTGGGAAATTTTCAAGAAAGGCTGTTAAGCCTAAAAGCATTGAGGGAACATTTATCTGCTGAGGGGTCAATTATCATAGACGTAAATAATAGATACAATATAAAGGAATATGGATTTAATTCTGTTCAAATAAATCTTACTAACGACTTAAATAAAATAGAGAATGCTGGTTATTTTGTTTTAGAACACGATGATTGTAAAACAGAGGTTTTTATTCATTCTCCGTTTGAATTAAAGGAACTATGTGATGTTGTAGGTTTGAAAATTGAAAAGGAGATTTACATTAATTATTCAACTGGCGAAATAGAAAATTCTATATTCGAAGGCCAATTATTTTATATTCTTAAACATAAGTGACTTGAGAAGTGAAGTTTTTGATTCTGTAAAGGTTAGTGTGCGATTAATGGTCTTCAATAATGTTGAATATATAAAACAAGCAATTGAAGGGGCTTTAAATCAAAAAACAAATTTTTCATTCGAAATTGTGATTGGGGATGATTTCTCAACTGATGGAACTAAGGAGATTTTAAAAAATTATGAAATGACATACCCTAAAAAAGTTAGGGTACTAAAGCGCCCATCAGGAGGGGAATATTCAAAGTTTCGCAAGGGGAAAAATCAAATTGCAAATTTTGCAAATATTATTGATAATTGTAAAGGAGAGTATATAGCACTGCTTGATGGGGATGATTATTGGTCAAACGAAAATAAATTACAAACGCAATTTGATTTGCTTGAGTCTGATCAATCCATAGCACTTGTATTTCATAGAGTGAATTTATTGGTAAATGGCAAGGAAAAGGAGTTCCAAAATCCCAAACAATTTCTTAATTCTAAATTTAATTTTTTAGAGTTTTTAAGATTTAACAATTTTATTGCCACGAGTTCAGTTTTTTTTAGAAAACCAGTAGAATATAAATTTCCTGAGTATATCATTAATTTGCCATTTGCAGATATTGCCTTTTACAAGTATATTACATCATTTGGGAGTTTTTTTTGCATTGATCAGGTAATGGGAGTATATAGAATTCATGACGGTGGAATTTGGTCTGGTGCTAAAACTTCTACTACATTTAATAAGAATATCGATTTTTATTTAGGATTATATCCAAATTTATCCTCTGAAGAAAAAGTTGTTTTGAGTAGAAAAATTAGGGATCTTTCAAAAGGGTATATTCGTCAGAATTATAAAAATATTAGTTTGACATTAATTGCCAAAATAATTGTAGGAAATTTAAAAGTTTATAGACCATTAAAAATTCGATACAATAAGTTTTGACATGGAAGTACTAGTGAGTATAATTATTCCTTGTTATAATTCTGCCTCAACCGCAGCTGAGACATTTCAGTCTGTTTTGGATCAGACCTATCAAAATTGGGAAGCTATCATTGTAAATGATGGTTCGCCTGATGAGATTGAGGTGTTAGCTGCTGAATGGGTTGCTAAAGATTCTAGATTCAACTATTATAAGAAAGAGAATGGTGGATTGGGAACAGCTAGGAACTATGGAATTAAGATGTCTAAAGGAGAATATATTTTGCCATTAGATTCTGATAATAAAGTGGAAGTGGATTATTTGGAAACGGCAATACCGATTTTCCAGTTGGATCCTAAAATTGGTGTTGTATACGGGAATGCATTTTTTTTTGGAGAAAAGAAAGGAGTTTGGAATGTAGGTGAATATGATGAATTTAAACTGATAAAGTCTAATTATATTGATGCCTGTGCAATCTTGAAAAAAGAGGTGCTAGATGTAATTGGTTTATATGATACTAATTTTCCTTATCAAGGGATAGAAGATTGGGAGCTTTGGTTAAGGTGCATTAAGAATAAAGTTAATTTTTATTATCTGGAAAAAATTGCTTTTCATTATAGGGTTTCGAATTCCTCTATGATCCATTCGTTTACATCTGAAATGACAGAAGCTAATACGAAATATTTATATAAGAAGCACTTTTGGTTTTTAATACAAATCTACATTAAGTACCGACGTGAAAACAAAATTTGGTTGCGGAATATTGCAACTGTCTTAAAGGCATCAATATCGCTCCATTGAATTGGATTATTGCCTTTTAAGTATTTTTTATTGCTTGAGGATCAAGCTTTCTCTATCCATATATTTCCACCTTGATTTTTGTACATTAAAGGCATGTTACTAAAAACCTCTTGATAATGTTGGTGCAGTTGATGTGTGAATATTTTTATTTTAAATTCATTGTTGTACATTAAGAAGGCTTTCAAAATATAGTCCTCATTCCAACTTCTTCCTTCTTTTATCCAGCTTTCTGGATATTCAAACCCTGCGAATACGTCGTGAAAGTGAATAAGAACGCCTGATTTTAATATTGGTAGAATTTCAAACAGAATGTGGTTTACATCACTATTTGTTTTTGAAATATGAGTGCTGTCAATTAGTAAAATGTCGCCTTTGTCTAATTTTTTAAACTCTTCCAATGGAATGTCTTGTACAAATTTTTCATGAATCGTAACGGAGTCATAATCTTTTTTGGTCAATAAAGATTTTAATCGTTCTGGATAAGGTTCAATGAATGAAATGTTATTTTTTAAGTTAAAAACATCCCTAGTATCTAACATGACTGCAGAGGAATATCCTGAGCCTACTTCAATAATGTTTTTTGGTTGAAAGTGTCGGATAAAGAAATGTAATATTAGTGCATCAGAATAAGAGTAATACGTATTGTTGAAAAAATATCTCTGCCCATCTGTTTTTTCAGTATTAAAAGGAACTTCACTATAGTAAGCTTCAAAAGCTCTTATCAATTCTTTTTGAGTATCGATGTTTAATTCAATTCCATTTATCGCTGAATCGCAGGCCCAAGCTTTATTGTTAGTCGATTGAAAATTATTCAACTCCACTACAGGGGAATAAAAGTGGCCTGGCGGTACCCAGCAATTTCTTTTTAATGCTAGATAACGCGAAAATATTCGTGATGGTGCAGAAATTAGACTTTTAAGGCTCATAGGTTAATGAATCTCATATTTTAATTAATATGCTACAAAATTAAGGATTATTAGTTGAGGTTCGAAACATTGAAAAGTAAGAGGTTAGATTAACTTGTAATTCACCATGAATTATATCGTCTGAAATAAGTTCTTATAGATTTGAAAATATAGGTTAATTGGTAGAATAGATTATTAATTATAATTTAGTCCATTATAAAATAATAGCAATTCCTTGGAGTTAGATTTATCCATAATTATCATCAATTATAATACATATGATCTTGTATTTGATTGTGTTAAGTCAATACTAAAAGAAACACACGCGATTACTTTTGAAGTAATAATTGTGGACAACGCCTCCAAACAAAGAAGTATTGAACAAATTATAAATTTAGATGATAATATTCGTCTAATAAACTCAAGTGAAAACCTCGGTTTTGGAAGGGCAAACAACTTAGGAATGCTTCATGCAAAAGGGAATCATTTTTTGTTATTAAATTCTGATACAATTATTATTGATAATGGCATTGAAAAATGTTATTCCTTTTATTTAGAGGAAGTAAAGTGTGGGTTGTTAGGATGCAAAGAATTGGATATTGATTATAAGGTGGGTTTACCATCAAGTTTTTATTTGGAGAAGCATACGATTTTCAATTATTTTTTAAGAATGCCCTTATTTCAAGTTTTTAGGTTAAAATCTAAAGATGGAGAAATGAAAATGAGCGCTAAAGATTATAGGGCAAATTCAATTTCAGGAGCGTTTATGTTTTTTGGTAGAAGTATTTTTGAAGCAACAAAGGGGTTTGATCCTGATTTTTTTATGTATTATGAAGAAACAGAGTGGTGTAGAAGAATAAGAAAAGAGTTTCCAATATTTTATAACGATGAAATTGCATTCATTCATTTAAAAGGGAAAAGTGCTTCACCAGATATAATGGTTAGACAAATGCACCTTTCATCTGGCCTTTTTTGGTATAAAGAAAGCCTACTATCTTATTTTATGTTTTTGATAATTAGCTATTTTATCTATTTGCCTTTTTGGTTTTTACTTTGGGTTTTTTCCTCAAAGAAGAGTAGTAAGATTCATTATATGAAATATATAAGAATTTATCTTAGTCTTTTTAAATATTACACTTCTTCCGTCCTAAAATACTCTAATCGCTTTGGAGCTAGAGACCAAATGTTGAAATTGAGGGAGTTGTAAGCCAATTTCTTCTTTCTACTATTTGATCTATTTATGCTATCATTTAACCCAAAGGATTAAAGTTTTTACCATTTGAATAAAGACTTATCGAGTTTCTTCGAATTCTATTTTTAGGTAAACTGTAAACTGTTTAATTAGTTTACAGTTTAAAATGTTGTATTAATTGAAGAAACATTTACAAAGGTAATTTGCTTAAAAAGGCCTGTAAAAAAGGATGGCTTTTTCATATGAGTCATAATTGTATTTAAAGGATTCCCCTGTATATTTGTATTCTATCAATAACGTTGAT
Source organism: Acidiluteibacter sp. (assembly GCF_055129545.1). Lineage (NCBI taxonomy): Bacteria > Pseudomonadati > Bacteroidota > Flavobacteriia > Flavobacteriales > Cryomorphaceae > Acidiluteibacter > Acidiluteibacter sp. The sequence continues at coordinate 142,660 of NZ_JBSRUB010000012.1, forward strand.
TGTTGGTAAATCGAGCTTTTTGTTGGCTTAAAAATATTATTGGTTAATGCTACACACATTTATTCTTCATTTTCGACCCATAGAAAACTACCCACCAATTCAAAATTTACTAACAGTGCTATCCGAGCAAGGTTCAAAGTTTATATGTGTCTCCACAAATGGAGATCTAAGTCCTAAATTTAATATAAAGGATGTTAAAATTATAAGACCTGGAAGGGTCTCTAATGGTAAATTTAGGCTATGGGTAACTTACCTAAGTTTTAATATTACATCGCTTTTTTTATTGATTTATTGCAGGCCAAAATCTATTTTGTATTATGAAAGTTCATCAGCAATGCCTGTTTATATCTATAAGCGATTCTTTAATAAAAAAGTAAAAGTTCATATCCATTATCATGAATATACAAGTATTAAAGAATATGAAAAGTCAAGCTTTTACGAAAGGATCTGTCATAAAAGGGAAAAGTATTTGTACAAAACTGCAGATTGGATTTCCCATACGAATGAAACTCGGTTATCGAAGTTTTTAAAAGATGAGAATTTGATTTTAAATTCTAGGCAACATAAATTTTTACCAAATTATCCGTTATCAAATTGGGGTATTAAAAATACCGTTAGAAGAGAGAACGAACCGTTAAAGCTAATTTATGTTGGATATGCTTTGGACGAAAAAAGTAGCTTTATCTCAGAGCTAGTATTTTGGTTATCAAATAGTAGTTTGCAAGTGATTCTGGATGTATATCTAGTTAAAGAAGATAGTCTTCCGAGTAAACTTTTAGGAATACACGGTTCAGTAAAAGTTCAAATTTTTGATTCAATAGCCTATCAAAAAATACCTCAAATACTTTCAAAATATCATGTAGGTGTAATTTTATATCGTGCACCAACTGATAACTACCGATTTAATGCTCCTAATAAACTTTTTGAATATTTGCAATGTGGCTTAGATGTATGGTATCCCGATACGATGCAAGGTATTTTTGAATATGATTCATTTGTTAAGCCTAAAGTCATTCGGCTAGACATGAATAACTTAAGTAGTTTGGATGTGAGAAAATTATTGGTAAGCAAACAAGGAAAAGAAACACAATTCTCATTTGAAGAAACTTATTTGCCATTGAAAAAGAAATTATTTCAACTATGAAAATTTTATTAGTTGGTTCCAATAAATCATGGGCAATCGAAACAAACTTTAAGAAACATCTGGTTAATTATGCTGAGGTGGATGAGTTCTGTGCCCATGATATGTTTTTAGATTATTATACTCAATCAACTTTTCATAAAGTCATTTATCGATTGGGTTGGTCTGCAGTTTTAAAAACGATTAATCGAAATTTAATTTCCTATGTGGTAAATAGTCAACCAGATGTTTTGTGGATTTTTAAAGGAATGGAAATCTTTCCTTCGACCCTAGAGAAAATTAAATCATTGGGTGTGAAATTAGCAAACTACAATGCAGATGACCCATTTGAATATACATTTAAAGGGTCGGGAAACAAAAATGTAAAGAATAGCTTATCACTGTATGATCATCATTTTTCATATAGTCGTCGAATTGTTGATCGATTTCAAAATGAATTTAAGTTAGAAAGCAGTTGGCTGCCTTTTGCATATAATATTGCTAAACTGCCCAAAAATAAGATAGAATATACTGATGTAGTTTGTTTTATTGGTAATCCTGACGAAGAAAGGGCTAAGCTTATTCAATATTTGGGTCAAAACGAAATTAAAATACATCTCTATGGGGCTAATTGGCAGAAATTTATTAGAAACAAAAGAAACATAACAATTTTTAAAAGTGTGGTGAATGAAAATTTCATTGATACAGCTCAAAAATACTATTGTCAATTAAATATTTTTAGACCTCAAAATATCAATAGCCACAACATGCGAACATTCGAAATGCCTGCATTGGGTTGTGTGATGTTTGCACCTAGAAGTAAGGAACATTTATTGTTTTTTGAAGAAAATAAAGAATCATTTTTTTATTCTACAAAAGAGGAATTATTAGCTAAGTTTAATCTTTTTTTTGAGTTGAATGAAAATGAAAAGAAGTATATTTCAGGAAGAGCTTACAAGAGAAGTATTGAAGAGAAATATAGCTATGCTGATCGATCTGAAACGGTTATTCAAGTATTTAAGAAATTGATTAAATCTGAAAAATAAAAGATAGGTTTATAAAGAGTTTAGTTGTTTGTTCTTAATTCTTTGAAGTATGATTAAAATTTTTATTAAAAAATTGAAGTTTAAATTACATTAATATTTTTTTTAAATAAAAAGCATCAATTTATTTGTGAATTGGTATCATTTTCGGATCTAATAATCTTCATTTTTTACATATGTTTGTATGCTTATTGAAAATAGTTACTTGAATATTAGAGTTGTTAAAAATCAAGTAGAAATAGCAACGATTTACACGATAAATTTATGAAAGTCTTAATTTTAGCAGGAGGGTTTGGTACTCGAATCAGTGAGGAAACTTCGCTTAAACCAAAACCAATGATAGAAATTGGAGGAATGCCCATTTTATGGCACATTATGAAAACATATTCTGCCTTTGGTTTTAATGAATTTGTCATTCTTTTGGGTTATAAAGGATATGTTATTAAGGAGTATTTTTCTAATTATTTCCTGCACCAAAGTGATGTGACTATTGATTTAGCATCCAATAACATTCAAATCCACAACAATGCATCAGAGCCTTGGAAAGTGACCTTACTAGATACTGGAATAGATTCGATGACAGGAGGTCGGATAAAAAGAGCAAAAGAACACATTAATAACGAGCCCTTTTTATTGACCTATGGCGATGGTGTCGCAGATGTAAATATTGCTGAATCAATAAATTTTCACAAGCAGCATGGGAAATTGATCACGATGACTGCTGTGCAACCTGCGGGTCGTTTTGGAGCTTTAGATATTGCAGATTCAAATCGAGTTTCTAGTTTTGTTGAAAAACCGCCTGGTGAAGGCAATTGGATCAATGGGGGCTATTTTGTTTGTCAACCAGAAGTCTTGGATTACATTGACGGGGATGATACCGTTTTTGAAAAACAGCCATTGGAGAAATTAGCCACTACTGGTGAACTGTATAGTTATAAGCACAAAGGTTTTTGGCAATGTATGGATACGTTAAGGGATAAAAATCATTTAAACACTTTATGGGGCACAAAAGCACCCTGGAAAATCTGGTAACCATGTTTAATAATTATTATAAGAATAAGAAAGTATTAATTACAGGGAATACTGGTTTTAAAGGATCTTGGCTAAGTATCTGGCTTGAAACACTGGGTGCTGATGTCTACGGAATATCTGATAAAGTTCCGACGGAACCCGCTCTATTTGATATCGCCAATTTAAAAGATTCCGGATCAAATGCTTTTGAAGATATACGAAATCTAGATTCACTGACGCAATTGGTAAAAAAGATAGAACCTGATGTTGTTTTTCATTTAGCAGCACAACCCATTGTCAAGTTATCTTATGACGATCCTATTGAAACTTTTAGCACGAACGTAATGGGCACGGCAAACCTGTTACAGGCTGTTAAGAGTTTAAATAATAAGTGCTCTGTTATAATGATCACCAGTGACAAATGTTATGAAAATGTAGAGTGGGAATGGGGATATCGGGAAGACGACCGGTTAGGCGGAAAAGATCCTTACAGTGCTTCAAAAGCTGCAGCTGAAATTGTCATTAAGTCTTATTTTGAATCTTTTATAAAGGATAAAAAGAAAAATATAAAAATGTGCTCCGTAAGGGCAGGAAATGTGATTGGTGGAGGTGACTGGGCCTCTAATCGACTAATTCCCGATATATACAGAGCTTGGTCGCAAAAGGAAAATGTACACATAAGAAGTCCTTATTCAACAAGACCATGGCAACATGTTCTAGAACCTTTAAGTGGTTATTTAAATCTTGCTCAAAACCTTGATAAAAATGAAGAATTAAATGGATTGTCATTTAATTTTGGACCTAATTCTAATCAGAATCAATCTGTTTTAAATGTATTGAATGAGTTAGAAAAGCATTGGGACAAAGAACATGAAGGTGAATTATTTACAATACAATCAGATGCTTCATTTCATGAGGCAGGTCTTTTAAAGTTGAATTGTGATAGAGCGCTTCAATATCTAAATTGGAAACCCAACTTAGATTTTAGCGAAACATTGGAGTTGACTTCAAAATGGTACAATGAGTTTTACAATGGAGATCATTCCAATTTAAAAACTTTTACCATAAACCAAATAGAATATTTTTGCGAAGAAGCCCAAAAGAAGAATATAGAATGGACCAAGTAACAGCAATGGAAGGAATCACTATAGCGCCATTAAAAATTATTAATGGTAGCGAAGGTAGCGTCATGCATGCATGTAAAAAAAGTGATAACGTTTTTGACAACTTTGGGGAGGCTTATTTTTCTACTGTAAATTATGGTGCAATAAAAGGGTGGAAAAAGCACCTTAAGATGACATCAAACATAGTAGTTCCATCTGGTGCAGTTAAATTTGTATTTTTTGACGATAGAGCAGATAGTAAGACAAAAGATCGTTTTTTTCAAGTGACACTGTCATTAGAAAACTACTGTCGTCTTACTATTCAACCTGGTGTTTGGATGGCATTTAAAGGGTTGTCCTCACAGAGTAATCTAATTTTAAATGTGGCAAGTATAGAGCATGATCCTTTGGAGTGTTTGGTTAGGCCCATTGAAAGCTTCTCTCCATCTTTTACAATATAGTATGTCCAAAAATATTTTAATAACAGGCGGGTTAGGTTATGTTGGAGGCAGATTAACTCAATACCTAAGTTCCATTGGGAATCAAGTATATGCTTTAAGTAGATCGAAAAGGGATGTTGGACTTAAAAATGTAACAGTACTTTCTAATGAATCTGTTATAGAAGAACATGTTTTAAGAGACATTCATATAGATGTAATCATTCATCTTGCAGCAACAAATGAAATTATATGTGGGTCAAACCCCATTTTAAGCAATGAAATAAATATTAATGGGACGTTGAAATGGCTGAAGTGGGCTGAGGCAAATCAGGTGGGGCACTTTATTTATTTTTCTACAGTGCATGTGTATGACCGTCCTTTAAAAGGGGAATATTCTGAAACCTCGAATTGCAATCCAGCTCATCCTTATTCTATCACTCACAAGGCTGCTGAAGACTATGTAAATTGGTATCACCGAGATTTTAATATTAATTGTAGTATCATTCGGTTGTCAAATTCATTTGGCTTTCCAGCTTTTAATACAGCTGATCGTTGGTCCCTTTTTGTGAATGATATCTGTAAGCAGATAGTTGCTGATAAAGAAATTGTCATTAATTCGAATAGATACCAGCAAAGAGATTTTATTTCACTTTACGATGTTTGTTCTGCTGTGGAATTAATAATTGAAAAAAAAGCATCTTTAGAAAAGAAGTCTTATCCGTGTGCGATTTATAACCTAAGTCAAGGAAGTTCGAAATCACTAATGGAAATGGCAGTAATGGTTCAATCTATTGCAGAAGAATACTTCAATGAAAAAATAAATCTACTATTTGATAAAGAAAAAGACGCTCAGGAGAAGGAGTTAGTGATATCAAATCAAAAGCTTAAAGCGCTAGGCTGGTCAAACAGTTTAGTAGAAGAAAGAGATGAGATAGTTGGTTTACTTGATTTTATAATCAAATATAACTTAAAATGAAATTATTAGCAGTTTCTACTAGTTGTTTCACCACGGCTAATAGAGAGTTTTATCGTAGATTAAATGCAGATGATTTTGAAGTGACCTTAGTAATCCCTTCTGTCTGGAATTTTGGTAAAGAAACGTTGCCTGCTGACTGTCCAGAGTCTGAAGATCCAACTATTAGATTTCTCAAACCGACAAATTTTCATCAACGACTTTATCGACTAAGAGGTCTGAAATCAACTATTCTGGAATCAAAACCTGATGTTATTTATTTCGAAGGAGATCCTGGAAGTTTAATGTGTGCTATTTTGGGAAGAATTGCAAAAAGAAATGGAATAAAATTAGCTGCTCTATCCTGTGAAAATTTATCCCAAAACCCATTAGCAGTTGTAAAAAGAGAAGGTGGTAAACAATTCATAAATAGTCTAATAAAGTATTTATTAATTCAATATTCTAAGAAGAGATTAGCTTGTTTATTTGTAATTAATTCTGCTGGGTTATCTTATTTTAAAAGCCTAGGATTTAAAAAAGTAGTCAAGACACCATTAGGCTTTAATGAGCAAGTATTCAAAATAAATATAGAAAAACGCAGGGAGATTCGAGCACGTATAGGTGTTAGCGATAACACCATAATTATTGCTTACTATGGCAGACTTGTATATGAAAAGGGAGTGCATCTGCTTGTGAAGGCCTTAGAGGATTTAGAGTTAAATAATTATAGAGTATTAATTGATAAATTTTCTAGATATGCCAATGCTTATCAAAAGGTATTGCATGAATCAATTCTCCAATCAAGTATAAATAAGTATACGATTTTCTTCGAGGCTAAACATTTAGAAATAGCGGACTATATGAACGCCTCGGATATAACAATTCTCCCATCGATTGTTACAAAAAAATGGGTAGAACAATACGGTAGGGTCGTACCTGAAGCAGTTGCCTGCGGAAACTTAATGATTGTGCCTTCTGAAGGTGCACCAAAGGAGTTTTTTGATAAGGATTATCCCTTTGTTTTTAATTCAGGAGATGTAACAGATTTAAAACTTAAAATTGCTAAGGCTGTTGAAGCGATAAATGAATCAAAATTTGATAAAGAGTATTACGCATGTAATTCATTAAAGAATTACAGCATGAAGGCTCATGTGGCTAAATTTAAGTCAGTTATTTTTTAGTTTAAGGTGTTTTCTTGTTTTGGCAAGTTTATCCTATTTACCTTAACTTTAAATTGTTGAATTATTGCAATTGGAATTAATAATTGCAACAATTTTAGTGTATTTTCTTTTTTAATTCTTAATAATTAGGTTTATAGGTTTTTTTTAATATGTTTTCAATAAAGCTTTCTCATTTATTTTATCTATTTGTTTTTAGCTATTTATTGCTTTTTTTTGACTATTACATTTGGTCAGCTATAGGCATCACGTTTTCTATTTTTATTTTTATAACTTTTCTTAGTCGATTAGGTACTGTCGTGCCAATTAGAGAGTTAATTGTTTTGATTGCTTCTCTCCAATGGATTGTGGGAGCTAAACTTTCATATTTGGCAGGCAAAGTACATTATCGATACTATATGTATGTTGATGAAGAAACCTATATGTCTTATGTCGTTCCTGCGACCTTATTGTTTGCAGTAAGTCTTTATGTTTTTAAAATAGACTTAAAGGTAGAACGTATAAAATCTCTATTCGTTTTAAATAATAAACTTCTTTCTCGGCATTCAAAGTATCTACTTTTTATTGGTATCTCGGCAACGCTCATTGCGAGTATAATTTCAATACCAGCTCTCTCTTTTTTTTTATATCTGTTAAGTTTATTTACTTACGTAGGGATTATTTATTTATTTTATCTACACCCTAAAAATAAATGGCTAATATTTTTTAGTGCAATGGGCTATTTTTTAATAACCTCAATTGCGGCAGGTATGTTCCATGATTTGCTATTAATCGGCGTCTTTTTCTCATTTTTTATTGTAGACAAAAAAGTTGGTTTGTTGAAGAAGCTTATGTTGTTTTCTCTTAGCTTTTTTTTGGCTTTTATTATACAAGCCGTAAAAGCAGACTTTAGAGAACAAGTATGGGGTTCAAATAATTCAGTTAGCCCAACAGCTGTTTTTTATGCGTTAGTAATGGAAGAGCTATTTCCGACAGAAGAAACTATTAAAACCAATAGTAAATCAAATTCAGAAGAAGAAAATTCTTATGAAGAGAATACTCGCTTAAATCAAGGCTGGATTATTAGTAAAGTCATGGAAAATATTCCTAAAAATAAAGACTTTATGGGAGGGTCTACAATTTCTGAAGCAATTGTTGCTAGCTTAATTCCTCGTTTTTTAGTTCCTGATAAAAAAGGTACTAGTAGTGCACTAGAAAATTTCAGTTTAATTTCTGGTCTAGAGCTCCAAGAAGGTACTTCTATGGGGCTATCACTAGTCGGTGAGTTTTATGCCAACTATGGGCGAACAGGAGGTATGATTGCACTATTTATTTATGGATTTTTATTGAATTGGATTATGAAACTGTTTCTAATTAATTTTGCAGGTGCATCTCCAATTGCTTCTGTCCTTCTAATCGTGCTGCTTTATCAAGTAGTAAAAGCAGAAACAGATTTTATAAAAGTAGTTAACCATTTGTTTAAGTCATTTGCTATAATTTTTTTGGTGAATTTTTTAATTTCAAACTTAAGTACCAATCTTTTTATAACTCAGGATGAAAACAAAGAGTAGTTTTTACTTCTTGATCAAAAATGTTTATAAAAGGCTTGAGTTCAATGTTTAAATTTTTTGGTCATTGTTTTTTTAATTATAATACTTTAAAAACGTTATTTTTGAAACCTGTTGATTAAAGTCTTGGTGAAAGTTAGAAGAGGCTTTGATACACTTTAATTAATAATGATGGAGTTTTATGCAAGAGGTTCTATAAAAGAAAATAACTGAATGAGCATTCGGTATATTAAAAATTCAATTCTTTGACTATAATCAAATAATAAATGCTGGCAATTATAACAGGAGTGAGTGGCCAAGATGGCGCTTACTTAGCTAAAGAATTAATAAAACAAAATATCAGAGTGATAGGACTGATTAGAAATGAACAGTCTTCATTATTGGGGTTAGATTACCTTAAAGTTAGGGAAGATGTGGGGTTAGTAATGATTGACTTGGAGGATGCGAAAAAGGTTAATGCCTTTATTTCAGAAAAGAAACCTGATTTTATTTTCAATCTTGCGGCTCAAAGTTCAGTTGCTGAATCGTTTAAAAATCCTCATTCCACTATACTTTTTAATTTACATTCTACCTTAAATCTTTTAGAAGCGATAAGAAGCCATAGCCCACATACACGTTTGTATCAAGCCACAAGTAGTGAAATGTTTGGTTCTGTTGATAGCTTACCAATTTGCGAAAACACATTATTAAACCCACAGAGTCCTTATGCAATTTCCAAGTCTTCTTGTCATCATCTGGTCAGGAATTACAGGGACTCGTATCACTTGCATGTAAGTTCAGGTATTCTTTTTAATCATGAATCAGTACTTCGCCAAGAGAAGTTCTTTATTATGAAAATCATTAAAGCGGCTTTAGATATTAAAAATGGAAAACAGGAGATATTAGAGGTTGGAAACATTGATATCAAGAGAGATTTCGGATACGCACCTTATTATGTTAAGGCAATGATAAAGATGGTGCAAATGGATAACCCTGATGATTATATTATTTGCAGTGGAAAGTCAATTAGCTTAAGAAGTGTAATTTATCATCTATTTACTTTTTTAGATATTGATCTAGACAGAATTCGTATAAATGCAAACTATTTCAGACCATCTGAAATTCAAGATATTTATGGAAATAATTCGAAAGCTAAAATTAAGCTTGGTTGGGATTATCATATGGAGTTTACATCGGTATTAGAAGAGATTTTAATTGAATATCAAAACAACTTTTACAATGGCTAAAATAACTTATTTTTTACGTAAAAGAAGAGTAGGTGCTAATTTCAGTGTTGAACAAATATTTGAAGATTTAGCATATCGGTTCGGTAAAAAATTTACAATAGTGAATTATTTTTTACCTTTTGTAAGCTCTGGACTTTTTAAGAGGATAGTAAATGTTATAGCTGCATATTTAAATCAGAGTGATGTTAATCATGTTACGGGAGATATAAATTATGTTGCTATATTACTTCAAAAGAGCAAAACGATTTCTACGATCCTTGACTTAGGTATTTTACATCGAACCTCAGGTATAAAGCGAAGAATATTGTTGAATGTTTGGTTTAAATGGCCCGTTTATCGAAGCAGATATGTTACAGTTATATCCCAAGCAACTAAGGATGACCTATTAGATAATGTAAGTTGTGACCCCGAGAAAGTTAAAGTTATTTACGTGCCTATTAGTAAGTCATTTGTGCGTTCGGATCAACCTTTCAATAATGAGTGTCCATGTATACTACAAATAGGAGGTGCTCCAAATAAAAATTTAAAAGGGCTTATTTCTGCAGTTGAGGGAATTAATTGTAAACTTCTTATAATTGGGAAGATTTCAGAAGAAAACTTGACACTTTTAAAGAAAGGAAATATCAGTTATGAAAATAAGGTTGCTATTCCTTTTTCAGAAATTATAGCATCTTATATTGCTGCAGATTTGTTATTTTTTGCCTCAACTTTTGAAGGATTTGGTATGCCAATTTTGGAAGCTCAAGCGGTAGGAAGACCTGTTATTACTTCTAATATTTTATCGATGCCTGAGGTTGGCGGTAAAGCTGCTATTTATGTTGATCCATATAATACTGTTGAAATAAGAAAAGCTATTTCTGAAGTTATACATAATGAAAGCCTAAGGAATGAAATGGTTTTAGGAGGGTTTGAAAATGTTAAGCGATTTGATGCAGATCAAATTGCCAGTCAATATGAAGAACTTTATCATCAAATATTACGTTAGTTTTTTATTTTCTAATTACTTGAAATCAGTAATATTTTTTGATAAGCAAGTTCTTTTTACAATTCCTTAGAAAGGGTTGTACATTATTCAATAACACAAGAATGAATCCGTTTATAAATCTTCGTAAATCAATTTAATTATGAGTTTTGTAACTTTATTCATTCGAAAAAGATTGAAATATTCTTTCATTAGCATAGAAAATGTATTCGATGTTCTATTGCCATTTTTAAATGGGAAAAAAGTGGAGTTACCCCATGAGAGTGTTGGACTGCTTCCTAGATTGAAAAACCTTTTTTTTATGGCCAATTTCAAGACCTCCATCAAACACATTACTGGGCATGATCATTATTTGTTATGGTGGCCATTTAAAAAGACCATATTGACCATTCATGATATAGAAGCATTGAAGCGTAAAAAAGGGGTGAGGCGATGGATCTTTAAAAAATTATGGTTCGATATTCCAATTCACAACGCTGCTGTTGTGACCACCATTTCTGAATTTACTAAAAGTGAGTTGCTTTCTATAGGGCAGTATGCTGCTGATATACAAGTGGTGCCTAATCCGCTAACCTTGCCACTGAGCCTTACCCCAAAAGAATTTAATGCTGCTTGTCCACGCATTTTAACCATAGGTACAAAAGCGAATAAAAATCTTCCTCGAATGATTGAAGCAATGGAAGCCATTAATTGTGAATTAATAATTATCGGTCAGCCTACTGAAGCGCTAATCGATATACTGAGCAAACATTATATTAAGTATGAATTTAAATTTGGCCTAAGTAATGAGGATGTGATGACAGAATATAAAGCCTGTGATTTGGTTTCTTTTATCTCTACCTATGAAGGATTTGGATTGCCCATTATAGAAGCTCAGGCGGTTGGCCGCCCTGTAATTTCAAGCGCTATTTCGTCTATGCCGGAGGTAGCAGGCGAGGGAGCCTTATTAGTTGATCCGTATAATATTGAAGCTATTCGTTACGGTCTAATGCAATTGATAAATGATGAAGAGTTGAGGAGTGAACTAGTGAGGAAAGGGTTGCAAAATGTAAAACGATTTCAACCTCAATTAATAGCGGTTCAATACCAAGCTATCTATGATGGTTTAAATGAGGGTAAATCTTCTTAATTAACCAAAAATTGAAGTAACTTTACTTCCAAATTTTATTTGTAAATAAATTAGATTTTGTACTCCATTTCTACCTATAATTATCAAACTTTCAATTCTAATACCGCTGTAAAGATAAATAACTGTCAAGTTTTTTTTGAAGGATCGATATCCAATTTATCTACCCTTCAAAATATATTGGGTTCGGATGAGGAAATAATAAAAATTATTGAATTAGCTTACAGCAAGTGGGGAGAAGAGTTCGTTAATCAAATAGAAGGTAGTTTTTGTGTTATTCTATTTGATGAAGAGAAAAGAATGCTCTTGATGTATAGAGATCGGTTCGGGATAGTCCCCTGTTATTTCCATAAAACCGACCATCTTTTTGCTTGCTCAACACAAGTGAAACCCTTACTAACCTTACCCAACTTTAAGCCAGAATTAGACCGAGTAGGCCTCGGTGATTATTTATCTTATGGGTATGTTCATGCACCAAAAACATTGGTAAGCGGTGTGAGTCAGTTGTTGCCTGGTCATTACCTCAAATTAACAGACGATGAAGTGAGTCTTCATGCTTATTGGTCGGCAACCGATACCTTTGATTACACCATAGATGGTAGAACTGAAGAGCAACATGAGTTCCATATTAATCGAATTCAGGACGAAATAAAGACGTCAATTCTGATTTTGGAGGAGGAGTTGTCTAAACTACAAACACCTGACGACGTTTTGAGTCTTGTTGGGTTGATTGACCATCCTACACCTTATTCCATTCGATATCTTTTGGGGAGAAATCAGCCTATTGAGCAACATCAAGCTATTGGCAGTTCTATTGGTCATGCCGTTCTTTGGGGAGAAGGTCCAATCTTTCAAGTCTTAGAGTCATTTCAATCGCATCGATGGTTGTTGAGTTATCCAAAAAGCCTGAGACGTTTTGTAAGTAAATGGCTTAAAATTCCTTATAAAAAGGAGCTAAAAGAGACTTATCAGCAGTTGATTCAACAAGACTATTATGACTTAGACTATTTATATCCTGCCTATAAACGTTTATACCCGATAGCGCCTTTACAGCAGAGTTTGAGCGTAAGTTTTGAAGATATACCGAAAGAAATAGCTAAATCTACTGTTGTATATCAAACTGCAGGGTTTGCTTTTCCATATTTATCCAAAGTTGGTTTATTGGAAATGCAGACGCAGTTAACGAATGCACAATTACTGGCGCTTTACCAAGTGACAAAAAATAGAACGCAAGCGGTAGAATTTCCTTTTTTGTCACCTAAACTACAGCGTTACTTATTGCATTTGCCAGATGAACACAAAGTGTTTTTGCGGCAAAAATTAAAATCAACCATTAAAGACATTGATAATCCTCATCTATTATTGATTGCATTAAGTGAAGAAACTCAATCTGAACTTTTGAGTCGATTTCAGAATCGATCATTTGTGAATGGACAATTTAAAGTTGATATTGGGAGGAGATTTGACCGGTTAACAGTCGTAAAAAGGAAGCAGTTGTTGGAATCAATTTTGTTATTGGAGCTATGGTTAACAGAAAATAAAATAGATGAGTAAGAAGCCAAAAGTAATCGTCTTTATTGATTGGTTCTATCCGGCTCATAAAGCAGGTGGCCCTATTCGTTCAGTTTACAATACAGTGATGGCTTTGAGTCAAGAAGTAGACTTTTATATAGTGACCTCAGCATACGATATAGGAGAAGTTAAGCCCCTAGATGGTATTCAAACTGGAATATGGCTTCAAAAAGAAAATTATTCCATCATTTACCTGGAAAAAGAAACACAAACCAGAAAGACATATAAATCCCTGTTAAAGGAAATTGAGCCAGAGACTATTTATTTAAATAGTTTGTTCTCTGTGGGATTTACATTAAAACCGATATTGGCGAATACAAATAAAATAAGAACGGTTTTAGCTCCAAGAGGAATGTTAAAGAAAGAAGCTTTAGCCATAAAGCCCTTAAAGAAAAGAGTCTTTTTATCTTTAATGCGTTCAACCCGATTAATGAATTCGATCACTTGGCATGCCTCCTCTGATATAGAAGCAGATGAGGTGTATCTTCATTTTGGATCTAAGTCAGAAGTTCTTGTTGCTCAGAATATGGCAGTTTCGATGCTTGAACGTCCTGTATCAACCATATCAAAGGTGACTGGTGTATTGCGATTAGTTTTTATTTCAAGAATTAATGCGATTAAGAATTTAGATTTCTTATTAGAAGTATTAAGTGAAATCAAGAATCCAAAGATCTCATTGGATATTTTTGGACCAATAGAGGAGGAAGATTATTGGCAACGCTGTACAAAAGTGATCCAAAAAAAAGAATTGAATGTAAGCTATAAAGGGATTTTAGGTCAATATGAAAAAGAAAAGGTGCTGTGGAATTATGACTACCTGGTTTTGCCTACAAAAGGAGAGAATTACGGACATGTAATAGTAGAATCCATATTGGCATCATTGCCAGTCGTTATTAGTCAGGAAACTCCATGGGTTAATTTAGAAATGGAAAAAGTAGGATTTGATTTGCCACTAACGCTTCATTCATTTGTGGATTGCTTTCTTCGACTATTGAATCAAGATTTAGAGAGCTACACTGATTATGTAAATGGAGCTAGAGCCTATTCCAATAGTAACATTGTTAATTCAAAAGTACTCTCAGACAATAAAAAATTATTCTTAAACGATTAGAATTGATAATTTAGCCTTCAAATAAAAAAAGATGACTTATATATTAGGACTGAATGCATACCACGGTGATTCTTCTGCTTGTATTTTAAAGGATGGGATCGTAATTGCAGCAACAGAAGAGGAGCGATTCAGAAGAATTAAACATTGGGCGGGCTTTCCAACTCAAGCCATTGAATTTTGTCTTAAAGAGGCCGGAATAAGTATTCGAGATGTCGACTTTATTACTATTTCTCGTGATCCATCTGCAAATATTCACAAGAAAATAATTCACAGTGTAAAGAATTTGGTAAGTGTGAAAGCGCTGAAAGATCGATTGGCTAATTCTAAAAAAGTAGGAAGTGTAAAGTCTGAGTTAAGCGCTTTTTTTAATGTTTCTGAGGATGCTATTAAAGCTGAGGTGGTGAATGTAGAGCATCACCGAAGTCATTTGGCAAGTGCCTTTTTTGCTTCCCCATTTGAAGAGTCCGCGATCTTATCTATTGATGGATTCGGAGATTTTACTTCAACCATGATAGCAACTGGAAAAGGAACTAAAATTGACGTAATTGATAAAGTGATTTATCCCCATTCTGCTGGTATATTCTATACCTCATTGACGCAGTATTTGGGTTTCTCTCATTATGGTGATGAATATAAGGTGATGGGGTTAGCTCCATACGGTGAGCCAAAGTATACCGAAGAACTGAAGAAAGTGATTCGATTTACACCGGACGGATTGTTTGAGTTGGATACAAAGTATTTCAAACATGCTAAAGAAGGAGTGAGTATGAGTTGGGAAGGCGGAGATCCAAAAATCGAATCCATTTACTCAGAAGAATTAGTTAAATTGTTAGGTCCTGCCAGAATGAATGGTGATGAGCTCACACAGAAACATAAGGATATTGCAACCTCAGTTCAGAGAGTTACTGAAGAGTTGATTTTTCATATTTTAAATCATTTACAAAAGCGTACTGGCCTAAAGAACGTTTGTATTGCAGGTGGTGTTGCACAAAACTCTGTTGCAAATGGTAAGATTTTAGAGCGAACAAGCTTTGAAAAAGTTTATATTCCTTCAGCAGGTCATGATGCAGGAACCGCTATGGGGTCTGCACTTTGGCTGTTTAATCACATCCAAGGGAATGATCGATTGCCTGCAGTTTATGATGCATATACAGGGTATAGAGCAACAAATGAAGAAGTAGAGTCTTGCTTGAAAAGCAATAATGTGGAATACAAAAAGTATAGTGATGAAGAGTTACTTGAAGTTGTAGCACAATCTCTAGTCGACGGAGCGGTAGTGGGATGGTATCAAGGTAGAGCAGAGTTTGGACCAAGAGCATTGGGGCATCGTTCGATACTTGTAGATCCTACTCGAACAGATGCAAAGGAACTGTTGAACTCTAAAATTAAACGTAGAGAAAGTTTTCGACCCTTCGCACCTTCCATTCTAGAAGAGTATGTTAGCGAGTATTTTGAAAAAGTAGATAAAGTCCCATTTATGGAGAAAGTGTATCCAATTAAACTTGAAAAGCATAAAGTTATACCTGCTGTAACACATGTAGACGGAACAGGTAGATTACAAACTGTGGGTAAAGGAGATCGATACTACGATTTAATAAGTAAGTTCATGGAAAAGTCAGGGGTTCCTATTTTATTGAATACATCATTCAATGAGAATGAACCAATAGTGAATACTCCACAGGAAGCATTAGACTGTTATTTAAGAACTGAAATGGATGTGTTAGTTTTAGAGAATTATGTTGTCAAAAGAAACTAAAGATATAGTATTATTTTTTGTGATACTCCTCGGTATTGTCATTGGAGTTTTATTAATGGGTTCATTTTCAAATCAAACTGATTTTGGTGATGCCGCTTTAGGAAATGGCACTGTGTCTTATTTTGCCAAGGATAAAGATGGAAATTCAATACATTATTTACCCAAAGAGGATGCGGATAGCTTTATCAATGGTATTAAAAAGTACACTAGTTTTAAAACGGTTTTATTCCTAGGTAATTCTCAGTCGCATAGCATTAATCAAATGGAGCATGGAGATAATACCATGTCAGGTTTTTTATTTGAAGAGTTGCTAAATGATAGTATACTTTTTTTGTCTGCTAGTATTCCAAATGCCAACTTGCAAGAGCATTATTTATTGTATGAATTTTTTAGACAAAAATTAAAAAATATTGATTTACTAATCCTTCCTGTTTTTTTTGACGACTTTAGAGAGGATGGAATTAGGGATGCTTATTTTGGAGGATTTGCAAATGGTCAATTCTCTGTAAGCCAGTCGGGCGAGGTGTCGAATACTGTTAATCAATTTTTAGAAAAGAATTTTAGTTTAGGAAATGATACCATCTTTCCAATCAATGAAAATAAACCTAATATTTCTGAAGGAGATTTTAAGGCTTTAAATGAAACAACTCAAGACGCTGTTGAAAAAGAATTAAATAGTGTTTTATTTGAAAATTTTAATTTTTGGAGAAATAGAGAAGAAATTAGAGGTGACTTTTTTACTAAATTATATTTAGGAAGAAATACTGTATTCAATATATCTGCTCAAACTACACGGAATATGATTCCTGCAAGATATGAAAGGAATTTTAACGCCTTGAAAACAATACTTGAGAACTCAGAAGCAGACTCCATTAAAGTGTTATTGGTTATACCACCTTTAAGAACTGATATTAAATATCCATATAACAAGGACGAATATTTTGAATTTAAGAATAGCTTGAAAAGTTTAAATTCAAGTAATGTTACAAGCGTCGATTTAGAAGGAATTGTTGAATCCAAATTCTGGGGTTACGCTGCTCCAACACAACTATTCAAAACAAAAGATTATGATTTTATGCACTTTCAGGCAGAAGGGCATAGAGTATTAGCAGATAGTATTAAGCCATACGTTTTCAAATTATTAAGATGATTTTTAACTCAGTAACTTATCTTTTCTTTTTGTTTTTGGTGGTATTGCTATATTGGGTATTGCCTTCAAAGCCAAGACAGATATTGCTCTTTTTGTCAAGTATCGTTTTTTATGGATTTTGGAGATATGAGTATACACTACTAATACTATTTTCTGCATTAAATGATTATGTTTTGTCAATTATGATTGATAACACAGAGGATAAGCGTCGGCGTAAATTGTTGCTGATTTGTAGTTTGGTTGTTAATCTAGGGATACTAGTATATTTTAAGTATTTACTATTTTTCGCTGAAAACGCTGTATCCTTACTCAATTTGTTTGGGTTGAATATTGAAAATCCCACCTTCTCGATTATTTTACCATTAGGGATTTCATTTTATACATTTCAAACAATATCCTATACAGTGGACGTTTATCGTGGTTTTTTAAAACCATATAAGAACTTCTTCCTATATGGAAGTTACGTAACATTTTTTCCTCAGCTGGTTGCAGGTCCGATATTAAGAGCTCAAGAAGTTATTGGTCAATTGGAACATAGGACTTCATTTAAAATAAAGTTTTTAAATGAAGGGATTTTAAGAATCTTAATGGGGATATTCTTGAAGGTTGTTATTACTGATAACATAGCTCCAATGGTAGAAGAAATCTATTCAATAAATGTAATGGGTTTATCAGCTTTGGATGTTTGGGCTAAAGCCTTTCTGTTTGGATTTCAAATATACTTTGATTTCTCTGCATATTCACATATAGCCATTGGCTCAGCTATGTTAATGGGTATAAGTTTTCCCGAAAATTTTAATTATCCGTATATGGCTGTTTCGTTTAAAGCCTTCTGGAAACGGTGGCATATTTCTTTGTCAAGCTGGATAAGAGATTATTTGTATTTGCCATTAGTTGGCGTGAAAGTCATGGATAAAAGTACAGGAGGTATAGGAATAGTGAAGCCTAAGTCTTCTGATGCGACAAGAGCATTGTTATTAACTTGGGGCATTATGGGGCTTTGGCATGGTGCAAGTTGGGCATTTGTTTTTTGGGGAGTTTATCATGCGGTTTTGATTTTAGTGGAAAGGAGAGTGAGTAAATACTTCACATTTATATCAGATAGAATAAGGTTAATAATTGGATGGATGGTTGTATTTCCTCTTGCAATGCTCGGTTGGTTGCCGTTTCGAGATAACTCTATGTCTAACGTGTTAATAATGTTTCGAAAGGTTTTCTTTTTTGAGGGCGGATTTTCACGATCTTTTAGTGAGAATGTATACTTAATCACGTTTCTTTTAACTTTGCTAGTATTTGTATCTTTTATATTTCACGATTACTTTCTTAAATATATCAAGAATAAGTTTGTGCTTTATGCATTAATTATTTTTCTTTCAATTGTTTTGATGACTACATTAGATTTAACATTTTTGAGACCAATTAGTCAATTTATATATTTTCAGTTTTAAATGAAAATTTCCATCATCACAGTTTGTTACAATAGTGCAGCTACAATCAAGGATTGCATTCAATCAGTAGTGAATCAATCTCACGCCGATTTGGAATACATCGTAATAGATGGGCAGTCAACAGACGTTACATTAGATATTGTTCATTCCTTTGGAAACAAAATACATTGTGTAGTCTCTGAAAAGGATAACGGAATGTATGATGCCATTAATAAGGGGATTAAAATGGCTACGGGAGAGGTGATTGGGATATTAAATTCCGACGATTTATACATCGACGAACACGTCATTTCTGAAGTGGTGGAGAAAATGAAATCATCCAATGCAGATGCACTGTACGCTGATTTGAATTATGTAGATCAATTAGATACCGATAAGGTGGTACGCTATTGGAAGTCTGGAGCGTATAAATCCAACTCCTTTGTTTCAGGATGGATGCCGCCACACCCTACTTTTTTCATCAAAAAGGAATTTTATAACCACTTTGGGAGTTTTAGTTTAGATCTGGTCTCAGCTGCCGATTATGAATTGATGTTGCGCATGGTGCTTAAAAATAAAGCGAAGTTGGTTTACCTGCCTAGAGTAATCGTACACATGAGAGTAGGAGGAATGAGTAATGCTAGCCTGTCTAATCGATTGAGAGCAAATAAAGAAGATCGAAAAGCATGGGAAATGAATGGACTACAGCCTAAGTCCTATACTTTGTTATTTAAGCCGCTAAGGAAAATTGTGCAGTTTATAAAGCGATAAAATTCTGTAAAGCGTTATTTTAAAGGGCATCTCGATACTAATCTTTAAGGACATCGAGTGCTATTAGTGCCTCTCGATATTATTTCGTTTGAAAACGGAATCATACCTCGACTCAGCTCTGCAACCACTCGAGGTACTAATAGTGTATCGAGATGCGCTTCAAGATTCATTCGATGACCCTTTAAAATGAAATAGAGAACTATAATCAAAGGACTTCGAGCGGTTGTTGAGTATTTTGGAGGATTGATCCCAACAAGTGCCCTTCGATACAATTTTTAGTACCTCTCGATACTATTTCGTTTGCAACGAAATCACTCGAGGCACTAAAAACCATTCAGGGTTCTTCTTGGGAAAGTATCAGCTTGCCTTCCGAAATGAAATGAAGGTAGGAGAAGCGCCTTGATTATTACCGAGAAGCGCTTTTTGAAAAAACCTTCTTTGCATGCTGACTTATAAGGTTAACATCACCATCCATTAAAGCTTCTTTTTTCTTCCGACTCCATTTTTGAACTTGCTTTTCACGATTGAATGCATAATCAATTCGATTAAATTCTTCGTAGTAGATTAATTCAACAGGACGATGTTTTTTTGTAAAATTCGCTCCTTCTCCTGCATTATGTTGCTGAACTCTGTCCTCTAGATATTTTGTGCTTCCTGTATAGTAAGCATTGTTTGAGCATAGCAGTATATACATATAGCCTTTCATGATGATGAAATTACTAAAAAGATAGATTAAGAATGATTGGTTTAATCGAATTGTTAGCTCATCTCGATACAATTGCACCTAACGGCACAATCACTCGATGTCCTAACCTAACAATTCGATACAATTGCGCATAACGACACAATTTAAGAAGTGCCCTTCGATACAATTTTTAGTGCCTCTCGATACTATTTCGTTTGCAACGAAATCACTCGAGGTACTAAAAACCACTTAGGGTACTTCTTGGGATAGTATCAGCTTGCCTTCCGAAATGAAATCAAGGAAGGAGAAGCCCTTAAAATAGTATGGAAAATGAAATGGAGAACTCAAATCAAAGGTCATCGAGTGGCGCCGTTAGGCGGTGTATCGAGATGCCCTTTGAAAAAAAAGCCCCTGAAATAATCCAGAGGCTATAATTTTATAGTGAAAATCTATTCTTAGAATTTCGTGCGTTTTCTTCTTTTGTTAATGATGCTGTTGTATCGTTTTTTGTAGAATGAACTCTTTCCTCTAAATGCATAAGAAAAGGAAATTTGACCGACCATATAGCCATCATTACTATCAGGGTTTCCTCTAATTGATCCTTGATCATAGAATCCTGAAGCAGGAAAGTTTGCATCTCCTTCAATGGCTCGTCTTTCTTGCGTTCTATTGGCTAACAATTGAGATTCTATAAAGGGTAAATCACTTGAAGCGGCATATCTAGTACTCACGTCATCTAAATAATCGGTGAAAGTAGCCCGATAGCCCAATTCCATTCCAATTCTGAAATTTCGTTGGAAGGTGAAATAAAAACCTGCTCCAAATGGCAATGCAAAACTTACTGTTTCATATTCTTTAGATTGACCTTCAGTCCTAAGTTGTCTTAAATTGTAGGTGGAACCCTTGTATTCTGCAGTTGGATTAAAATAAAATGCACTAAATCCACCAAAGATATAGGCCTTGAAATCATTCCGATAGCGTCCTGTTCTGTTTAAATCTCCAATGGTCCAGAAGTAATACTCAACAGTAGTTGCCAATTCGATCACATCAGTTTGAAAGCTTAAGTTTCTAGCCCGCTTAGTGGGCTCATTTGTTAAACTGTCTGCTCCTGATAATCGAATATAATTCAAGGCTAATTTTCCCGCGAAACGATTGTGAAAGCGATATCTAGCGAAACCACCTGCTGCAAATCGAGTTGCTTCAATGTTTGCATCTAAAAATGAATTTTGAGGATCACCATTCGGTCCACCAAGTTCACCCACAAAATTGGATGCACCTAATGTAACTCCTACATCCAGGTTATATTGCGCGTTTACGCAAATGCTTGATACAACAAGCCCTATGAAAATACATATTTTTCTCATGTTACAAATGTAAAAAAAATCTTTAACTGTTAACGAAATTTAAATAAAATACTTAAGGTAACCATTAGTGATTGTTTAATTTAGCCCGCATTTAAAGCGTTACAGAATGAAAAATAAGTTGATTGACTTATTCCAAATAGAATTTCCCATCATACAGGGTGGGATGGTTTGGAACAGTGGATGGAAATTAGCCAGTGCTGTAAGCGAATTTGGAGGATTGGGATTAATCGGAGCAGGTTCTATGAAACCTGATTTACTGAAGGAACATATTCAGAAAACGAAGAAGGCGACTCAAAAGCCGTTTGGGGTGAATGTCCCTATCTTTTCGCCATATGCAGAAGAGCAAATAGAATGCATCATTAATGAAGGCGTTCAAATTGTTTTTACTTCTGCAGGAAGCCCTGGTAAATATACAACATTGTTAAAGTCGCATGGGATTACTGTGGTACACGTAGTTTCAAGCGCCACTTTCGCACTAAAAGCAGTCAATGTCGGAGTAGATGCAATAGTAGCTGAAGGTTTTGAAGCAGGTGGACATAATGGGAGAGAGGAAACGACCACATTATGTTTGATTCCAGCTGTGAAACAAGTGATTGATGTTCCATTGATCGCTGCTGGTGGGATTGCGACTGGTGCTGCCATGCATGCAGTAATGGCGTTAGGTGCTGATGGGGTGCAAATGGGTAGTCGCTTTGCAGCTTCAACTGAGGCGTCATCACATGAGAATTATAAAAAACTGATAGTATTAGCCAAAGAAGGTGCTACGCAGCTTCGATTAAAGCAATTGGCGCCTGTTCGATTATTGAAAGGTGACTTTTTCGATGCGGTAGTGAAGTTGGAAGAGTCGGGAGCCTCTATTGATAAATTACAAGAATTGTTAGGGAAAGGCCGAGCGAAAAAGGGTATGTTTGAAGGAGATTTAAAAGAAGGAGAATTGGAAATTGGTCAAGTGGCTAGTTTGATAAATGATGTCCTTCCTGTTAAACAGATTATGGACAATTTACTGCAAGAATATTATGCTTCTATTCAAGAAGTATCACTGGAAAAATATAAATTTTAATGATTCAATACGAAAAGTTTACGCTGGACAATGGACTAAAGGTGATTGTCCACCGAGATGAAACCACACCAATAGTCGCATTTAATTTACTGTATGATGTTGGATCTAGGGATGAAGATGAATCTAGAACTGGATTTGCCCACTTATTTGAGCATTTAATGTTTGGAGGTTCGGTGAATATTCCCAACTACGATTCCCCCTTACAGGAGGTAGGTGGAGAAAACAATGCGTTTACTTCCAATGACATCACCAATTATTACATCACGTTGCCCAAAGCCAATTTAGAAACTGCTTTTTGGTTGGAATCTGATCGGATGTTGAGCCTAGCTTTTACAGAAAAAAGTTTGGAAGTGCAGCGAAGTGTCGTAATCGAAGAGTTTAAACAACGGTATTTGAATCAGCCTTATGGCGACGTATGGTTGTTACTTCGACCATTGGCCTATACCAATCACCCTTATAAATGGGCAACTATCGGCAAGGAGATTAAGCACATTGAAGAGGCGACTATGGAGGATGTGAAAGCTTTTTTCTTTACACATTATCGTCCCAATAACGCAGTGCTTTCTGTTGCAGGTGATGTTACCAAAGATCAAATTGAAAAGTTAGCTAAGAAATGGTTTGGCGATATTCAAGAAGGAAAAGAAGCGCCTCGAAATTTGCCAAAAGAGCCAAAGCAATTACAAGCACGAAGCTTGACCGTTGAAAGAGATGTGCCATCTGATGCGATATATATGGCTTTTCACAGTTGCAATCGGTTGGATCCAAATTATTATGCCATCGACTTGGCTTCTGACATATTGTCTAGAGGGGACTCTTCTCGTTTATTTGAGTCGTTAATAAAGGAACAGGGTTTGTGTTCCAATGTCAATGCATACATCACAGGCGATATGGATGAAGGGCTGTTTGTGGTTACTGCTACCGCTAATGATGGCGTTTCATTGGAACAATTGGAGGCGGCTATTTTAAAGCAAATAGAATTGTTGAATTCAGAAGGAATCACTGAATTGGAATTGCAAAAAGTAAAAAATAAAGTGGAATCTGCTCATGCTTTTGGGAATACATCGGTGTTAAACAAAGCCATGGCTCTGGCTATTGCCGAATTAATTGAGGATGCTTCATTGGTCAATAGTGAAATGGAACTGTATCTATCGGTAACAGCAGCGCAAATCCAGGCGTATTGCAAACAGATATTGATTCCAACCAATTGCTCCACATTGTACTATAAATCGACAAACAAATAATGTTAGATAGAAAATTACCGCCTAAGTTTAATACCATTGAAGAAGTTAACGTGATTCAAGCTCAAGAATTAATCTTGTCGAATGGAATCACTGTTGGTTATATCAATGCAGGCACCGAGAAAGTGATCAAGATAGAAGTGGTGATGGATGCTGGTTTAACTGAAGCCAAGCATCCCGTTATTGCTTTTGCTGCAGCAGATTTATTGGATAAAGGAACCACATCCATGTCTGCCAACCAAATTGCGACTGCTTTTGATACGTTGGGAGCATACATCAATACTGAAGTAAGTTACGATAAGACGAGTTTGTCGGTGTTTTGCTTGAGCCGAAATGTTGGTAAGGTGTTAGAGTTGCTATTGATGGTGTTGTTAGAGGCTTCTTTTCCAAAAAAGGAATTGGACAATTATTTGAACAATCAACGACAAAAAATGAAGGTGAACTTGGAGCGAGTGAGCTATTTGGCAAAAAAGCGCTTTCCGGAATTGATTTTTGGAAAAGATCATCCCTACGCGAGGACGGTTGAGCTCTCCGATTATGATGCAATTGCATTGGAAGATATTATTTCCTTTTATTCTTCTAAATTATTGTCGAAAGGAATGCGAATTCAAGCATCTGGGGATGTGAATGAGGCAGTGTTGAATCAAATTGCAAAAGCTTTTGAGTCCATTCAGTTGGCCGACAGTGAGGGTGTTGCTTTTGAGCATCAACCTAATGTTTTGGCAAGTAAGCAACAAATTAAAAAGCCAAATGCTGTTCAGTCTGCCATTCGAATTGGAAAGGAAATGTTCAACAGAACGCATCCTGATTATGTGAAGATGCAAATGGTGTCCACTATTTTGGGAGGATATTTTGGTTCTCGATTAATGGCTAATATTCGAGAAGATAAAGGGTATACCTACGGAATTGGATCGGCCATTGTTCCATTGAAAAATACCGGTTACTTCTTTCTAACTACTGAGGTTGGAAATGAAGTGAAAGATGCTGCATTGATTGAGATTTATAAAGAAATTAAATTATTGCAAGACGAATTGATTTCGGATCAAGAGTTGAAATTGGTGAAAAATTATGTGTTGGGAAGTTTTCTAAAAAGTGTGGATGGGCCTTTTGCGCAAATGGATAAATATCAATTGGTGAAAGAGAATGAGTTGGATTACAGTTATTTTGATCACTACCTTCAATCCGTAAAAGAATTGACCAAAGAAGAAGTAAGAGAGTTGGCGAATAAGCACCTTCGAATAGATTCATTGAGTGAGTTGGTGGTGGGGTAATTTATTAATTCTTGGTAAAGAATCTGCAACCTTTTGGTTTTGAAATGAGTCATAGTTCAGAATAAATGCTAATTTTAGCTAAACTGATAAAACTGACTACTATGAAGAATCAATTCCTCTTTACTGCAATCTTATTTTTCTGTTCCATTCAATTGTCCGCTTCCCATTATGTAGGTGGAGAAGTATATTGGAAATGTATTCCTGGAACTGGTAAATACATTTTCTACATGGATTACTATCGTGATTGTGCCTCAAATACAGCCAATATTGGACAAGGGCCAGTAAACTTATCAGTTTATAATGCACCCCTTCCCAATAATGGCACATTGAATTCAATACAATTAGCTTTTGTAGTTCCAGAGCCTGGTGTGCCACTTGGCCCAAACATGGGAGCTTCCGTTGCACCCATTTGTACTGGTTGTGCGAATTCTGCACAACCAATATCTTGTGTAACTCAAGATCGAGGAACACTGGAAAAGTATTCATATAGATCACAACCGATAACTTTAACTGGTAAGCCACCTACGAATGGTTGGGTGTTTGGTTTTACCGCTGCTTGTTGCCGTTCAGGAGATGTAAAGAATTTATCCAATACGGGTACATCCTCAATGTATAAAGCCATAATGTATTCGGATGGTCGGGCATCACAAGACCCTTGTTACGATAGTTCTCCATTGTTTAAAGAAGAACCATCTGTCATTATTTGTGAAGGGTATGATTTTCAGTTCAACAATGGAGCCTTCGATGCCCAATTTGATTCTTTGTCATTTCAATGGGCAGATGTAGTCAATTCAAGTTCAAGTGCTACTAATTATGTGCCGCAAATCAACAATTGGGCTGCAGGTTATTCTTTAAATCAACCTACACCAACTGCTGTTATGAATCCATTGAATAAATCAGCTACCATAGATGCACGAACTGGAAATGTGAATCTATTTGCAATTTTACCTGCAAATGTGCCTGCCAATAAAGCGGGAATCTACGTTACTTCCACTCAGGTAGATGCTTGGAAGTTAAGTCCCTTCACTGGTAAACGAATTAAAATAGCCACTATCTTCCGGGATATGCCATTTAATATTTTTAGGTGTCCTAAGATTAATTTTACTTTTAATGATGTAAACAGTAACCCTATAAATGTGAATGAAGTCAATAAACCACCATTTGTTTTCTTGAATAGTGGAAGAGAGGCAAAAAGTATTGACACTACAATTGTTTTAGGGGATTCTCTGAAATTTGATTATGTAGTGATAGATACCAATGTCAGTCCTTGTGACACCACATTATTGACTGAAGTATCTATTCAGCCAAGTGGAGCACAATTTGATTCTAGCTTCACGAATCCAAATGGAAATTGCATGCAGCCACCTTGTGCTATATTGTCTCCAGCACCTACTGGGCTGCCAAAACGATTGACAGGATTTGCTACTTTAAGTACACAGTTTAATTGGCGAGCAGATTGTTCACATTTGATGGCGTTGGGTGCCTCAGTGCAAGCGGATGCGAGTAGAAACTTTCAGTTCGTATTTAAGATTTATGATGATTTTTGTCCTATTCCGGCAGTGAATTACAGTACTTTAAATGTGATGATTAAACTGCCTGAAGTTCCTCAGCCCCCTAAAGTCTATTGTTTTGATACGACCAATGGTGGGATGAGCTTCTTTTATGAATTAACAGGTTATAATGCAAACAGGTTTAATAGTGTTGAAGTGTATATAGGACAGAGGCCTAAAGGAACTTTATGGGGCTTTTCTTTTATTGGTATTCCAACTATGTTCATCACTAATAATACAGGTCAAGGATTTATTCCTACGAATCAATTTGATCCTAATCAGGAGTATGCCATCAAATTGAAACATCGAGATTCAATTTGTACTTGGGATGTAACATCTCAGTATAGTAATGTTATTTCTGCTGGTCAGACTGACACTGTTCAGTTTAATTTAAGTTATAAAGACAGCACCTTAAGCTTAACGAATCCACCAAATGGGAATCTGCAATGGTATAAAAATGGGGTGTTAATAACCAATGCAACAAGAAGTGGCATAGCTATTTCAGATACTGGTAGGTACGAAGTAGAAGTAACTATCGGTGGTTGTGTGTTCAGAAGTCAACCTTATATTATTACTGTGGTGAATAGTAATGAATTGAAGATATTCGTTTCTGAGTTGTCTATTTATCCGAATCCAACAACCAATCAAATAAACATTGGTGGACTTTCGGACAACGAAAGAGTCAAAAGTATTCGAGTGTATAATTTAAAAGGAGAATTGGTTGCTTCAACCTTTAATGGTAATTCTATCGACTTAATTTCATTTCAAAATCAATTGTACCTTATACGAGTTGAAACTAATCTGCAAGTAATGATTAAGAAAATAATGAAGCAATAAAAAATTAAGGGAGTCGATTAATTTAATTTTAAAGCAACCTATTGATAGTTCTGCCGTCAACTAAGGGAACCCTAAATTAAATTATCTAGATATGAAAAATCCAATCCTAATAGCCACAATTCTTTTTTTCTGTTCATTTCAACTTTTTGCGAATCATTATGTAGGAGGTGAAGTGTATTGGAAATGTATTCCTGGTACAGGAAAGTATATTTTCTATATGGATATGTACAGGGATTGTTCATCAGGTAGTCCTAGTTTTGGACAAGGTCCGCTTAATTTAAAAGTCTATAACACCCCACTTCCAAATAATGGCACACTTAGCTCGATACAATTATCTTTTGTAACCCCTGAGCCAGGCAGCCTTCTAGGTCCAAATGGTGCGTTGGCAGTACAGCCAAGTTGCAATGGCTGCGCTAATTCATCACAGCCTATATCTTGTGCTACTCAAGATCGGTTAACGTTAGAAAAGTACGTCTATCGTTCCCTTCCAATAACTCTCTCGGGTAAGCCTCCAACGAATGGATGGGTTTTTGGTTATACAGCAGTATGTTGTCGACCTTTTGAGGTGAAAAATTTATCAAATTTAGCCTCTTCTGCAATGTATAAAGCAATTATGTATGGAGATGGTCGACCATCACAAGATCCTTGTTACGATAGTTCTCCCCAGTTTATGGCCGAAGTAGAAGCTGTTGTGTGTGAAGGATATGATTTTCAATTCAATAATAATGTATTTGATTTAGATTACGATTCATTGTCTTTTAAATGGGCAGAAGTGGTGAACTCAAGTGCAAGTGCTTCTCAGTATGTTCCTCAAATCAACGGCTGGGCTACAGGTTATTCGCTAAATGAGCCTACGCCAACTCCCGCAATGAATCCATTGAATAAGTCTGCAACAATTGATGCTAAAAATGGAAATGTGAATATGACTGTTGTTTTACCTCCATCAGTCCCTGTGAATGTCAATGCTAAATACCATACTTCCACACAGGTAGATGCATGGAAGTTTAATCCCAATTCTGGTCAACGGGTAAAGGTCGCTTCGGTTTTCCGTGATATGCCATTTAATATTTTAAGATGCCCCAATATTAATTTTACTTTTAATGATGCAAATAATAACCCTGTTTTAGTGAATAGTGAGAATAAACCTCAATTTATTCAAGTGAATGGTAAGGCGAATAGTAAAAATCTAGATACGACCATTTTTATTGGAGATTCATTGCTTGTCGACTATGTGGTAATCGATACCAATATAAGTCCATGTGATACTAACTTTTTAACCACTGTTTCAATGGAGCCTATTGGAGTTCAATTTGATCGAAACTTTTCAAATCCGAATGGAAACTGCAACCAACCACCTTGTGCGACAATGAATCCAGCACCAGTTGGTCAGTCAAAGGTATTAACAGCTCCTGCTGTTTTGAATACTCAATTTAAATGGGTGACGGATTGTGCTCATCTTGCAAATGCAACAGGAACAGAATTGAATCGAAAATTTCAATTTGTGTTTAAATTGGCTGATGATTTTTGTCCAGTTCCTTCAGTTAATTATGCCACATTAAACGTAACCCTTCAGCTGCCAGAGCTTCCAAATCCTCCTAAAGTTTTTTGCTTTAAAGATTCTGGGAATGGGATTTCTTTTTCATTTGAATCAATGAATAATGATCCAATTCGGTACTCAAAATATTTGGTGTATTTGGGTCAACGCCCAATAGGTTCTGCGGCTAATTTTTCTTTTCTACCTAATCCAATAGATACCATTAATTCCTATACTGGGGTTGGCTCCATTTCTGCCAATCAATTAGCTCCGGGAATTGAGTATGCTATTCGATTGAAACAGCGAGATTCTATCTGTGGGCTGATTCGACTGTCTAATTATAGTTCAATTTTATCCAAAAGTCAGTCTGATAGTGTGCAATTTCAATTGGTGTATCAAGATAGTATTTTGAGTGTTCAGAATCACTTTGCTGGTAATTTACAATGGTATCGCAATGGAGTAGCAATGCCGAACGAAACATCTAAATCCATTCAAATTACAACTACTGGAAGTTATGAATTGCAGGTAACTATTGGAGGTTGTACTTATAGAAGTTATCCTTATGTAATTACAGTAGTTGGAAATACAGAATTAAATTCTGGAATCTCAGAGTTGTCTGTTTATCCAAATCCAACAACCAACCAAATAAACATTGGTGGTCTTTCTGGAGATGAGGAGGTTAAAAATATTCGAGTGTATAACCTAAACGGAGAGTTAGTGATTTCGGAATTTGGTGAGCGATTGATCGATTTAAGTGCACTTCGAAATCAACTATATATCATACGGGTGGAAACAAATTCTAGAATAGTGGTGAAAAAAATAATTAAGCAATAGAAGGTGTTTTTACAAAGGGGTCTTTATTTTTAATAGTTTAGCAAACTAATGGTGTTAAAATAACTTCCATTTAGTCACTACTAAATTTTGAAAATGAAAAAACGATTCCTTTTTACTTTATTTATCTTCTTTAGTGCAGTACAATTATTTGCTTCCCACATATCCGGTGGAGAAGTGTATTGGAAATGTATTTCTGGTACAGGGAATTATGTGTTTTACCTCGATTTATATAGCGATTGTGGAAATCCAACTGCGATTCCAATTGGCGTGACCTATAATCTTCAAGTGTACAACACTCCACTGCCTAATAATGGAACATTGAGTTCTATTCCATTAACCTATTTAGTGCCTGAGCCAGGTGTAATTCTCGGACCAAATGCCGGAGAGGTGATTGCACCATTGTGCAATAGTTGTTCAAATTCTGGACAGCCACTTAACTGTAATTTTTCAACTCGAAATAAAGGAACATTAGAGAAAATAACTTACCGATCACAACCGATCGCATTAAGCGGCCAACCACCAAGTAATGGGTGGGTTTTTGGTTATACTTCAGGTTGTTGTCGAAGTCCCGATATTCAAAATTTATCAAATACTTCTGCATCATACTTTTTTAAAGCAATCATGTATGGCGATGGGAGAGCTTCTCAATATCCTTGTTACGATAATTCGCCGCAATTTATGGCTCATGTAGAACCTGCTCTTTGTGAAGGATATGATTTTCAATTCAACAGCCATGTGGTGGATAATGAATTCGATTCTTTGTCTTACCAATGGGCCAATGTGGTGAACTCAAGTGCTAGTACAACAATTTATCAACCTGTATATGCGGCATGGGAGGTAGGTTTTTCAAGATTAAACCCAACTCCTACAACTGCTCAAAATCCTTTGAATAAATCAGCAACCTTAAACGCAAGAACCGGAGATATAAATTTTAATACTATTTTGCCTGCTTCAGTCCCTGCAAATAGATTCGGGATTTATGTGGCGTCCATTCAGGTAGACTCTTGGAGAAGAAATGCCACCACAGGTCAACGAACTAAAGTGGCCACAGTATTTCGAGATATGTCATTCAGTATATTTCGCTGTCCCAATATTGATTTTTATTATTTAGATGCATTAAATGATACCATTCGGATTGATCAAAAAAACTTGCCACCAAGTTTAGAAGTGAATGGACGTAAGAATATAAAAAGCATTGATACCACCCTAGGTTATGGGGATTCATTAGTATTGGATTATCGATTGATTGACAATGGGATTAGTCCATGTGGAGTAAATCGAGTTACAGATATTTATATGGTACCTATGGGGGCGCAATTTGATTCGTTATATTCAAATCCTATTGGAAATTGTATGCTACCTCCTTGCGCAACATTATTTCCTGCACCTACAGGTCAATTGAATCGAATTTCTGCCTCAAGAACATTGAATACCCAATTTAAGTGGGCATTAGATTGTTCCCATCTAGCCCCAATTGGAAACAACGGTTCAACAGATAAAACACGATTGTTTCAATTTGTTTTTAAACTGTACGATGATTTTTGTCCGATTCCCTTGGTTAACTACAGTTCCTTAAATGTAACTGTAGAGTTGCTTAAAGTACCAGATGCTCCAAAGATTTATTGTTTTGATAGAACCGCTAACGGTATAAAGTTCGCTTATGAAGCCGTAAGTTATCATCCGAGTAGATTTTCAAAAATAGAAGTATATCTAGGCCAAAGAGCACTAAACTCCACTGCGCCATTTGTATTTTCTTCAAGTCCATCAAAAACGATTGTGACTTACACTGCTCAGGATTCATTACCCAACAGTATTTTGCCTCCAAATATGGAGTATGCCATCAAGTTGAAGCAGATAGATTCAGTCTGTGGAAATGTGGCATCTTCACCTTTAAGTAACTTGGCTTCTATTCGTTATGCTGATTTGGTTTCATTCAGGTTTAATTTCGAGAATAACGTTCTAAGTGTGTTGAACCAATTTGTAGGCACTTTTCAATGGTCAAGGAATGGAGTAGCTATTCCAAATTCAAATGCTAAATCCATTCCGATCACTAGTTCGGGTACATATAGATTAGAAGTCATTATTGGGAGTTGTGTGCTTTTAAGTCCGCCTTATGCACTCACATACGTCGGGTTGCAAGATGTATTCCCTGAATCCACTTCAATAACTGTATATCCAAATCCAACGACGAACCAGATTAATATTGGAGGTCTAAAAGATAAAGAGGAAGTTAAAAGTATTCGAGTGTATAACCTAAATGGCGAACTAGTGATTTCTGAATATGGAGAGCGATTGATTGATTTAAGTGCACTTCGTAACCAGTTGTATTTCCTTCGAGTGGAGACTACTTTTAGAGGAATTACAAAGAAAATCATAAAACAGTAGCCAAATAATAGAACTAAATTGTAATTTTTTTTCGAAATTGCGGCAACCTTTGTATTTCTTCACGTCTTTTGGGCGTTAAGAAACTACACGCATTTTAATTTAATGACTATGAAAAAGATAAGTTTACTGCTATTGATTTTTATTGCAGCATCCACCAGTTCTTTTGCCTCGCACTATGTTGGAGGGGAAATTTATTGGCGATGTATTCAGGGTACTGGAAAGTACATTTTCTACATGGATTACTATAGAGATTGTGCTTCAAATACAGCTAACATTGGTACAGGACCTGTAAATTTAAAAATTTACAACACGCCTCTGCCTAACAATGGCGCATTAACCACCCTTAACCTAGCATTTGTGCCACCAGATCCTGGTACACCACTAGGACCAAATGGAGGAGCTTCAGTTGCTCCTTTGTGTACTGGGTGTTCAAATTCCTCACAACCAATATCTTGCGTAACTCAGGATCAAGGGACGCTGGAGAAATATTCTTATCGTTCTCAACCAGTTACGTTGACTGGTAAGCCGCCAACAGGTGGTTGGGTGTTTGGTTATACTGCAGCTTGTTGTCGATCTGGTGATGTGAAAAACTTATCAAGTACTGGAACTTCCTCAATGTTTAAAGCCATTATGTATGGTGATGGACGTCCTTCTCAAGATCCGTGTTACGACAGTTCGCCTCAATTTAAGGAAGCTCCTTCCGTAATAATCTGTGAAGGTTACGATTTTCAATTTAATCACAATGCTACAGATGATGAGCTAGATTCATTGTCCTATCATTGGGCAAACGTTGTGAATTCAAGCTCTAGTGCGACACAATATGTGCCTCAAATTAATAACTGGGCTGCTGGTTATTCTTTAGCTAATCCAACGCCAACACCGGCAATGAATCCGTTAAATAAATCAGCGACTATTGATCCATTAACTGGTGAAATTAGAATGTTTACAATTTTGCCTGCCAATGTTCCTGCAAATAAGGCAGGTATTTACGTTACTTCAGCTCAGGTAGATGCTTGGGGGATTAGTCCAACAACAGGTCAGCGGGTAAAGACAGGTACTATTTTTAGAGACATGCCTTTTAATGTGTTTAGATGTCCTGCTATTAATTTTACATACAATGATGTGAATGCAAATCCCATAAATGTAAATGAGATCAATAAGCCTCCATTTGTTCAAATTGGAGCCACTTCTGGGTCGAATAGTCTGGATACAATTGTTTATGCAGGAGATCTTGTTTCCATTTCATTTTTAGCTGTGGATACGAATATTAGTCCATGTTCACCTACTTTGTTGACTGAGGTTTCTGTTGAGCCGACTGGTTATCAGTTTGATAAATCATTCAATGATCCTCAAGGAAACTGTCCAATTAAGCCTTGTGCTACTTTAACTCCTCCGCCTACAGGTGCTCCTGTAAAACGATTAAGAGGATTGTCAACCGTAGGGACTAAGTTTAACTGGCAAACCACTTGTGATCACTTGAATCCTGTTGGAATTCAACAATTACAAACTGGACGATTTACTTTCGTTATGAAGGTGTATGATGATTTTTGCCCGGTACCTGCAATTAACTACCCGACTATTAACATTACATTGAAGGCTCCTGAACCAATTGGCCCTCCTGTAATTCGATGTGTCAGTATTCAAGAAGACGGTAGTTATGTGATTACTTGGACTGGTCCTGTTTTTCCAGATACCACCAATTCGTTTAATTCTTATGAATTATTCTTAGGTCAGCGTCCTGCAGGAACTAATGCTAACTTTATTTTTCCTCCGGCGACTTCACCAACTGCCATTGGTCTTACCGACTATGAAGGATCATTTACGCTTCCTGCAAGTGCTTTTGATCCTACGTTGGAATATGCATTTAAAATGAGATCAAGATATGGTTGTGGCGGTCTTATACTTTCAGGTTTATCTGAATTGGCTGCTGTTACCAATCGTGTGAAAGCAACCTATTCAGGTACATTGCCTGTAGGTGATCCCAATCGTTTTGAAACTAAGGTGACTTTAAGTTGGAAATCATTGTTCAATGCTCCATCAAACTATACTCCAAACCGCAACCCTTTGTTAATGCCTAGTTCAATGCTAGAATCTTGGGATGGTAAGTTTTACATTTATCAGCGTCATACGCCGCACAATGCTGGGCCTTGGGTTTTGATTGATTCAATTATTGAAACGGATACTTCTAAGTTCAAATGGACTGGAGAAAGTCCTGTGTGTGATGGGTTGGTTTCTTTTAAAATCATGTCAAGAGATACATTGGCCAAATGTGAGTCATTTAGTAATGTAGTGACTAAAAACATGAAGTCTATTAATCCACCTCCAGCACCTCGATTGTTAGAAACTGCAGTACGTGCCAATGGTGATGTGTTTTTAAATTGGAGTATATTCAATACTTCAGCGGATGCGTTTGTTATTTATGAATCCAACGCTGCCGGTGCGCTACTAACCAAGTTAGACAGTATAATGGTTCCCCAAGATACTTTTATACATGTTGGGGCTGGTGCTGATTTAGCAGAGAAATACTATGTTATTGTTCCTTATGATACCTGTAATAAAACGGTGCCTGGGGTAAAGTCGAAGTCGATTAAGACATCTTTGTCAAGTGTATCTTTAACAGGAAGTTGTATAGTGACGGCTAATATCACTTGGCAGCCTTTCTTAGGGTTCGATAACCCGATTACTCAGTATGATTTTTATGCTATTGTTAATAATGTAACTACCAAAATAGGTACAAGAAACATACCTGTAACTTCATTTGATTATAATGTAGGACCTCAGACGTCATATGATTTTTATGTTGTCGCGAAGACTGCTTTGGGGCTTTCTGCACGTTCTAGTATCACTAATGTTGTAACTGCTAGTTTACCTGATACTTTTGTAGTACCATCTCCTGATATACGTTGTGTTCGTTATGTTGGAGGAGTTGTTGAATTGGAGTGGATTAAACCTGAAAATCCAAAAAATAACTTTGAGAATTATAGAGTGGAACGTTTAAATGGAACTAATTGGGGTGTTTTACCAGGCGGTGTTATTACAGATTATAACATTACAACCTTTACAGACGGAAGTCCATTGGGAGATTTGAAATATAGAATTGTTTCAGTTTCAAACTATTGTAATCAGTCCAAAGACTCTATATTA
Organism: Acidiluteibacter sp.; assembly: GCF_055129545.1. NCBI lineage: Bacteria > Pseudomonadati > Bacteroidota > Flavobacteriia > Flavobacteriales > Cryomorphaceae > Acidiluteibacter > Acidiluteibacter sp. The sequence goes on from NZ_JBSRUB010000012.1 coordinate 178,077, forward strand.
ACCGGTTATTTCGTCTCTCCAATTATACTAACTGGGACTCCTTCAACGAGTGGTTTGCCAGAAGTGGACTTAACTTGGACAGACCCATTAATTTCATATATAAATCCTTTTGAGATCCTAAGGGATACAAATGGTATTTATGTTGAAAATACTCGTCCTCAAGGAGTGTTTACTTTTACAAGTAAAGGTGTTTGTGGTGAGGATGGTGTACATACAATACAAGTTCAAGATACCTCAGGTTGTTATTCAATATCCAATACTACAACAACTGCTTATGTGAATGGGAAAGGTCCTGATAAGCAATTTATTGATTATGTCACTTATGACTATTCTGATATTAATAATCTTGTTGTAAAAATAGTGTGGTCTCCAAATTCTGCTAAAGATGTTGCTAGTTACAAAGTGGATCGACCACTTACTCTTAACCCTGTGACTAATCTTACACAGATAGTAGGGAAGGACACATTGTTTGTAACTGATGACAATGCAATTCTTGACGATACTACTTATACTTACATCATCTCTGCACTGGATTCTTGTAATGCTCCTTCTGACGGTCCTTTCGATAAAGCAACTACTATTGATATCGACAGTAAGTTCTTAATCTGTGATTCAGCGGTGGAATTGACTTGGAACAATTACGAGTGGTTCAGATCAGGGGCTCAGGTTGTTTATGAAGTTTACACTTCTCAAACAAAAGTGTTCGCTGATTTTACAAAAATTGGAAACACTACTAGAAATGAGTTCACTCACGAAGGGGTGTTGTCAGGTGATAATTATTATTACGTGAAGGCAGTTGATTTAAATGGTGCAGGTCCATTCTTCTCAAACTCTAACTTAACCCAAGAGTTTGTAGAATATCCTGATCCTCCTGCATTCCAGTACATGCATTCAGTGTTTGTGAATTCGCCTACCTTTATTGAGATTCAGTGCTATGTAGATACTATGGCATTGGTGAAAGGGTATGAAATCTTTAGAGGGGTAGATTCTTCTTCAATGGTTAAGTTGGATCAAGTAGGTATTGATGCAGTAGTTGATGGATATGTAAACTTTGAAGACTACAATGTAGTATCAGATGAGGGAAGCTATTACTACAGAATCAATGCATTGGATTCTTGTGGAAACTTGTCGATCGCTTCTAACTTAGGTAAGTCTATTTTCTTGACCAATACAACTGATAATTTAGCATTAACAAACACGTTGAAGTGGACGGCTTATGAAGATTGGAGAAATGGTGTGAGTCATTATCTAATATACAAAGCAGAGAACAATAAATTCGGAGTTAATGCATTTGATACATTATATGTTGAGCCAAATATGGGCGATGTGATTACATATACTGATGATGTTTCAAATTACTCAGATAGTAAAACTGACTTTGTTAAAAATGGTCAATATTGTTACTATGTGGTAGCAGTTGAGAATGGCAAAGGAGTTCCTACTGATCCGGACATAACGCCAGGTATGGCATTGTCAAATGCGGTTTGTACGAATATGCAACCGACCATGTACATTCCTAATGCATTCTCTCCTGGAACAGGAGTAAACAATGTATTCCGTCCTGAAGGAATCTACTTTGACTTTACCCGTTATGAAATGATTATTTACAACCGATGGGGAGAAGTAGTTTTCGAAACTACAGATTACTATAAAGGTTGGGATGGAGCGCTTAGTGGTGGCACATTTGCACCAATTGGCACCTATGTATATACCATTCGATTCATTGACTCTAATGGAAAAGAACGTTCAAAGAAAGGAACGTTAACCATTGTGAGGTAATCGAAGTTATTAAAACTCGAAAGACCCTGATTAGTTTCATCTAGTCAGGGTCTTTTTTTGTTTTTTTTAAATTTTTTGCTGGCTTAAAATTGTTAATTTTGCCCCTATTTATAAAGAATTTCACCGATTATGAAAAACGCCGAACATTCTAAATTTATCGCAGAAGGATTAACTTATGATGATGTGCTATTGGTTCCTTCCTATTCAGAAGTAATGCCAAGAGAAGTTGTTATCTCATCCATGTTCACAAAGAAAATAAAACTCAATACTCCAATAGTGTCTGCTGCTATGGATACAGTTACTGAATCGGCTTTGGCCATTGCAATAGCGCAAGAAGGTGGAATTGGGGTTTTACACAAAAACATGAGTATAGAAGCTCAAGCAGGTGAGGTTCGAAAGGTGAAGCGTTCAGAAAGTGGGATGATTAAAGATCCAATCACTTTGCACGATAGTGCGAAAGTAATGGATGCAAAAAAGATCATGCGTGAAAATAAAATTGGTGGAATTCCAATTGTAGACGATCACAATGTGTTGGTTGGAATTATTACCAATCGAGACCTTCGATTTGAAAAAGACTTCAATCAAAAAGTGGCAGATATAATGACCACAAAAAATTTAATTACCGCCAAAGAAGGCACTGATTTGTCAAAAGCAGAATCAATCTTGCAGCAGCATAAAATTGAAAAGCTGCCGGTGGTGAATGATAAAAATGAACTAGTAGGATTAATTACCTATCGTGATATCATCAAATTAAAAGAACGTCCAAATGCATGTAAAGATGAGTTTGGTCGGTTGAGAGTTGCTGCTGCGGTTGGTGTAACTGCCGATGTCGTGGACAGAATCACAGCATTAGTGAACGTAGGTGTTGATGCAGTAGTTATTGATACTGCGCATGGTCATTCAAAGGCGGTGTTGGAAACTTTGAAAAGAGTAAAATCTTCCTTCCCAGAATTACAAGTTGTTGTGGGGAACATAGCCACAGGAGAAGCTGCTATAGCTTTGGCCGAAGCAGGTGCCGATGCTGTAAAGGTTGGGATTGGTCCTGGATCCATTTGTACTACTCGAGTGATTGCTGGAGTGGGTGTTCCACAGCTTTCTGCAGTATTGATGGTCGCTGAAGCATTGAAAGGAACGGGAGTTCCAATTATAGCCGATGGAGGTTTGCGTTTTACAGGCGATGTTGTGAAAGCAATTGCTGCCGGTGCCAATACAGTTATGGCGGGCTCCATGTTTGCAGGTGTTGAGGAATCACCTGGTGAGACTATCATCTATGAAGGTAGAAAGTTTAAAGCTTATCGAGGCATGGGAAGTATCGAAGCGATGCAAAAAGGATCAAAAGATCGATATTTTCAAGACATGGAAGACGATATCGCAAAGTTAGTTCCTGAAGGTATTTCTGCAAGAGTTCCTTACAAAGGAAATATATCAGAAGTTATTTATCAATTAGTTGGTGGATTAAGAGCTGGTATGGGCTACTGTGGTTCAAGCACGGTGGAAGAGTTACAAGAGAAATCACAATTTATTCGAATTACAAACGCAGGAATTCGAGAAAGTCATCCACATGGTGTAGCCATTACAAGAGAAGCACCAAATTATAGCCGTTAAAAACAATATTAATCACATAATAAAGTTTAATTACCCAATATTTAACATTATGAATTTCTATAAACAACTATTATTTGTGGCTGCGGCCATTTCTTTTAACACGGCGATTGGCCAAGACAAAGATCCAGTTTTAATGAAAATTGGAGAAGAGAAGGTCTTATTGTCTGAATTCAAGACAGTTTATGAAAAAAATAATTCAAATACCCAGGTGGCAAAGAGTTCACCTGAAGAGTATTTAGATTTATATGTTAAGTTTAAATTGAAAGTGAAGCAAGCCATGGACTTACAGATGGATACACTTCCAACTTTTGTTCAAGAATTAAGTGGTTATCGAAAGCAATTGGCTCAGCCTTACTTAACAGATGAAAAAACCAAAGAGCGTCTAAAGAAAGAGACTTATGAGCGTTTGCAGCAAGAAGTGAGAGCTTCTCATATTTTAATACGAGTAGACGAAACGGCTTCTGCTGCCGATACATTAAAAGCGTATAAGAAAGCACAGGAAGCTAGAAATAAGGTGTTAGGTGGTCAAGATTTTACTGCAGTTGCTAAGGAATATTCTGAGGATCCATCGGTGAGAAATAACGATGGTGATTTGGGTTATTTTACTGCCATGTTTATGGTGTACCCTTTTGAGAAGGCTGCATACGACACAAAAGTGGGTGAAATAACGGATATTGTTAGAACTTCTTACGGGTACCACATTATAAAAGTAACGGATAAAAGAAAAGCAAGAGGAGACATTCAGGTGGCTCACATTTTAGTTCGATTTAATGATGGCGCAAATCAAGAATCTGTGAAAGATGTTGCAGTACCTGATAGTAAAAAGAAGGTGGATGAAATTTATGAAAAGTTAAAGAATGGCGAGTCATTTGAAGAATTGGCTGCACTGTATTCTGAAGATAATAAGACGGCTAAAAGTGGAGGAGTTTTACCTCCTTTTGGAACAGGTAAGATGATTCAACCGTTCGAAGATATTGCCTTTGAATTAGAAGAAGACGGCAGTTACTCTGAGCCATTCAAAACCCAGTTTGGATACCATATTATAAAGAAAATTAAATCTTTTCCAGTTCCATCGTATGAAGAAATGGAATCCAAAATCGAAAAGAACTTGTCGCGTGATGCCAAGAAAATGTATACGACTGAAGCAGTCGTAAATCGATTGAAAAAGGAATATGGCTTTATGGAGATGAAAAACAACTTAAAACCATTTTTAGCTGTTGGGAATGAGTTTGAAGATAAGAAATGGAACGGTGAAGGCATTAAGAAACCAAATGACGTAATGGCAACTTTCGCTGATCAAAAAGTAACCAATCAAGACTTTATTGACTTCTTGGTGAAAAGAACTGCTGACCTTAGAAAACAGGATAGAAATATCTTAATTAAAAAACAGTACACTGATTTTATCAATGAAACAATGTTGGATTATGAGGATACTCAATTGGAAAGAAAGTACCCTGAATTCAAAGCTTTGGTTCAAGAGTATCATGATGGAATATTGTTATTTGAATTAACAGAAGACAAGGTTTGGAACAAAGCAATTATTGATACCAATGGATTTAAGCAATTCTATGAAGAGAATATTTTGGATTATCAATGGCCGGAGCGAGTTGATGCTGTGATTTATGTAGCCAATGATAAAACAATAGCGAATGCAACTTATAAATTGGTAAAAAAGCGTTACAAAAAGGAATGGTCACCTGCAGATATTAAAAAGATGATCAATGAAACTTCTCAGTTGAATTTAGAAATAATGGAAGGAAAGTTTGCTTCACAAGCTAATCCATACATTGATAAAGTGGTTTGGGTACCAAGTTTATCAAAACCAATAGAAGTGGATAGTAAATTTGCAGTCGTTGAAATTTTGGGAGTTATAGAGCCAGGCGCAAAAACAATAGAAGAAATAAGAGGTAAAATAACTTCTGATTATCAAGACTACTTAGAAAAAGAATGGATCAAATCTTTGCAAGAAACTTATCCTGTAGAGGTGAATAAGGAAGTCCTAAAATCAATTAAGTAATTGTGATATTAAACCGATTCAGTGTCTTTTTGACGATGTTGTTTGTAGTGACAATGTCATCGTGTAGTTATTTCAAATCGAAGGAAGATGGGAAGCTAATTGCGTCAGTGTACGAAAAAAATCTTTACGAAAAAGACATTACTGAATTGTTTAATGCGGAAATGTCTGCGGAGGATAGTACTAATGTTGCCAATGCCTATATTGATAAATGGATTAAGGATAATTTATTGCTAAAAAAGGCAGAATTAAATTTAACCATTGAACAAAAAGATTTTGAAAAGCAGCTAGAGAATTACCGGAATTCACTAATCACGTTTAACTACGAAAAACGACTAGTAGAGCAAAATTTGGATACATTGATCTCAGATCAAGAAATTTTGGAATATTACGATCAGAATTCAGCAAATTTTGAACTGAAGAATAATATCCTAAAAGCAGTTTTTGTGAAGGTTTCGAATGAAGCTCCCAAAGTTGAAAAGTTGAGGAAAGTAGTTCAGCTGAAGAATGAAAAAGATTGGCAAGAATTGGAAGAATATTGTGTTCAGTTTGCCGAAACATATTCACTAGACACGGCTGATTGGTTGCTTTTTTCGGAGTTTCGTAAACTAACTGGATATGAAGTGACCGATGAAGAGGCATTTATAAGAAGTAATCCAACCAAAGAATGGAGTGATTCTACGGGTACTTATTTTTTGAATGTATTGACCCATAAAATAAAATCGAGAATCTCACCTTTGGAATTTGCAAAAGATGATATTCGATCCATTTTGCTGAATCAACGGAAACTGAAATTGATCGCCAAGATGAAACAAAGTATATACGAGGAAGCGCTTCGTAAAAAGCAATTTGAAATTTATGAAGACTAAAATGACACAAATAATAAAACAAGTAGCTTTCATCATTTTATTAATGGTTTCTAGCCATTTAAATGCTCAGCCTGAGAATAGTCAAGTAATTGATGAAGTAATAGCCGTAGTTGGAGATGAGATTGTGACAAAGAGTTCTTTAGAAACTCAATATTTGCAATATATTTCTCAAGGGGAGAAGGTTACTGATGATTTGCGGTGTGTTATTATGGAAGACTTATTGTTCCAAAAGCTTTTACTAAATCAAGCAAAGATTGATAGTGTAGATGTTACAGACGGACAGGTAGAGTCGGAAATGGAAAGAAGGCTGCGTTACTTTATTGGACAAATAGGCAGTGAAAAGGCGCTAGAAGCGTATTATAAAAAATCGATCGATCAGATAAAAGCTGAACTGAGAGAGTCTTTGAAGGAGCAATTGCTGATTCAAACGATGCAAGATAAAATAACTTCGGATGTATCGGTTACACCTTCAGAAGTTCGGGAGTTTTATAATTCCTTTCCTACCGATAGTTTGCCATTAATCAACTCTGAAGTAGAGGTCGCTCAAATTGTTAGGTATGCGCCAATTAGTCAAGAAAGTAAGGAGTATGCAAAGGAAAGGTTGAGAGGGTTTAAAGAACGAATTAGGAAGGGAGAAAAGCTATCAACTTTGGCAGTATTGTATTCAGACGATAAAGGGTCTGCTAAAAAAGGAGGAGAAATTGGCTATATTGGTAGAGCAGAAGTAGAGCCAGAATTTGCTCAAGCAGCATTTAAACTAAAGCCGGGTCAGGTTTCTGAAGTATTTTCTACTCGATATGGCTTTCATATAGTAGAGCTAATTGATCGAAAAGGGGAAAAGATAAATGTGAGGCACATTTTAATAAAACCTACTATTGATTATGTTGGTTTGGAAAAGTTGAAATTGGAATTAGATAGTATCGCGAAGGTGATTATGAATGATACCATTACGTTTACACAAATGGCTCTGAAATATTCTGAGGATGAAGACTCCAAAAACAATGGGGGGTTGATATTGAATCCATACTCCGGAACTTCAATTTTCCAGATTGACCAACTAGACCCGTCACTATTTTTTGTCATTGATAAAATGGAAGTGGGTGAAATTTCTACTGCTTTTTCTACTTCTGATCAACGAAATAGAGAGGGATACCGAATCATTAAACTAATCAAAAGGACAGAGCCACATACTGCCAACTTAGACGATGATTATCAAAAATTAAAGAATGTGGCTACGCAACAAAAAGAGCAAGAGGTGGTTCAAAAATGGATTAAAGATCGATTGGAAACTTCTTACATAAAAATGAACGAAAAATATACCGATTGTGATTATAGAAACGATTGGATGAAGAAATCTACTCAATAAATTAGAAGAATATGTCTGAAATGAATTACAAGTCTGAAGTAGAAGCTGTAGATGCGTTAGTGGCGAAATACAAAGCACTAAATGCTGAAATTGGGAAAGTTATTGTGGGACAAGAAGACGTTGTAAAAAGCGTATTGATTTCTATTTTTAGTAATGGACACTGCTTGTTGGTTGGAGTTCCCGGATTGGCGAAAACTTTATTGGTGAATACGATTTCTCAAGTGCTAGGGCTTAGTTTTAATCGGATTCAGTTTACACCAGATTTAATGCCTTCAGATATTATAGGTTCTGAGATTCTTGATGAGACTAGAAATTTTAAATTCATCAAAGGGCCATTGTTTTCGAACTTAATTTTGGCAGATGAAATTAACCGAACACCACCAAAAACACAATCTGCCTTATTAGAGGCAATGCAAGAAAAATCCATCACAACAGGTGGAAAAACTTATCCATTGAGTCATCCATTTTTTGTCTTAGCTACTCAAAACCCGATCGAGCAAGAAGGCACTTATCCTTTGCCTGAAGCGCAGTTAGACCGATTCATGTTTAATATTTGGTTGGATTACCCCACTTTTGAAGAAGAAATAGCCGTTGTAAAAGCGACTACTTCCGACGCTAAAGCTTCAGTAAATAAAATCATGTCAGCTGAGGAAATTATATACTTTCAACAATTGATTCGTAAAATTCCGATTACTGATAATGTCTTAAATTATGCAGTGAAATTAGCCTCTAGTACGCGTCCAAATACAAAAATGGCACATGATGTCGTAAATCAATATATCGGTTGGGGAGCAGGTCCAAGAGCCTCTCAGTTTTTAGTATTGGGAGCTAAATGTCATGCTGCGATTAACGGAAAGTATTCTCCAGATATTGAAGATGTAAAAGCGGTTGCAAAAGCTATTTTACGTCACAGAATGGTGAAAAATTACAAAGCAGAAGCAGAAGGGTTGAGCATTGATTCCATCATTGATCAATTGATAGAAGCATAAAAATTTATTTCCCGTATGGTTGAAATAGGTTTTTACTTTGAATGGTGTCACGGTCTTTTACTTCAAAGTCTTTGTCCTTTTTCTTGAGTCCTTCTTCTACATTAATATCGGCTTCATAATCCCAAAATTGGCCTCCCCAATTGAAGGCATCAAAAATTAAAGCAGGGCCATAGTATTCATATACTCCTGTTAAGGATGGATTGGATGGTCTTAGGGATTCAAATACGATTCGGTTTAAATTGCGTTGAAATTTCAAATTCATACTCACTTCAGCCGAAAATTCAAAGATTTTTCGATATCGGATGTCTCGTTTTTCCCTAAAAATTGGACTGCCAAATCGCAAGCTGTCATCCCGATCAAAGTAAAAAATATCAATCACTTTTTTGTGGCTCATGTTGTTGTTTCCATCCCACCCCAAGATGGTATACATTTCTTTTAGTCCATTGTTGACCAATGCGACATCGTAATACATACTGCCCCACCAATTCTCCGAAGAAAGTACCAATTTTTCAGGATCAATAATTTGATCTGAACGGTCCTTTAATTCATATAAAAGATAATCTCCATCGGGTTTCAATCGTTGAACGAAACCGTGGTAATGATAGGTGTTGTTGGTATTCAATAAACTCCAAGTAAGTATCCGTATGCTACTATCTGCTGACGTTACTTTAATCAGGTTACTAACCAAGTTGAAAGGCAATTTTAGGCTATCATCCTTTTTTAGCAATGCATTCAATTCCTTTTTAAAAGCAGTATTCGCACTGTCTCTATCTTGAAAAAGAGCTGCATTTAAAATCCGCTGCCCCAACTTCACTAATGTTTTTTCGCTTTTAGAATTGTCAGAAATGGAATCATCGTATTGGCCAAATACATTATTTGACAAAAGGAATACTAAAAGAAGTGGAAGTATTGAGTTTTTCATAGTGTTGTCTCTTTGCAATTAACGTGCAAAAAAGTTTTCAATTGCTAAATTAGCGTAAATAAAAAAACCGTCAGAGCAAAGCCAAGACGGTTTTTCATAAAATTGGATTTCTTACAAGTGCATTTTAGCTTTTTTACCCAATAGCACTTCTTTTGATTCTCTATATTCAGGATCGTCTACACAGCAATCTACCGGACAAACAGCTGCACATTGTGGCTCGTCGTGAAAACCAACGCACTCGGTGCATTTGTCTGGAACGATATAATAATAATCTAAACTGATTGGTTCGTTCGCTGTTTCTGCATCAATGCTACTTCCGTCTAACTTTTGAAAATCCCCTGTTAGAGTCGTTCCGTCAGAAAAACGCCATTCTTCTCCACCTTCATATATTGCATTATTTGGACACTCCGGCTCACACGCTCCGCAGTTGATACATTCATCTGTTATTACAATTGCCATGCTTTTTCTTTTTTATGTTGTAGTTTTGTGTAAAACTAAAATTTTGCAAAATAGTTTATTTCAAGGTGCAAATTTAATTGATTTTAGGACAGAATTTATTTTAGAATGAATATAAATAATAGAATAGAAGGGATGGTTGTTTTGGGCCAATTTATGGCTCAATTTGGCGAAAATGGAAGTAGAAATGAGAATTTAACTGCTTTGAATGGATTATTTCACGAGTCTGTTAACGAGTTAATCATTCAATCAAGAATACACAATGGCTGGTTTACGGAAGAAAACGTCCGTTCAAGTTTCGCAGCTTGGGGGGAAACGTTAACTGAAGAAAAAATTAACTTATGGCTTTCCAATTATAGTTTATCACCTTCTAAATCTCCTAAGTCAATTGGAATTATCATGGCCGGTAATATCCCTTTAGTTGGCTTCCATGATTTTTTAACCGCAGTCATTAGCGGAAATAAAGCACTCATTAAATTGTCTTCCGACGATTCATTATTGTTGCCTCAGTTGCTTAAAGTTCTAGTGGTCATTAATTCTGAGTTTGCTAGTTGTTTCGAAATTGTGGAACGATTAAATACAATCGACGCTGTTATTGCAACAGGGAGTAATAATTCTGCCCGATATTTCGAACATTATTTTGGAAAGCAACCCCACATTATTCGAAAGAATAGAACTTCTCTGGCCATACTGACTGGAGAAGAAACAGATGAAGAGTTGGAAAAGTTAGCCAGTGATTTATTCTTATATTTTGGATTGGGATGCAGAAATGTGTCTAAGATTTATCTTCCCACAGGTTTTGACATCAACAGAATATTTAAAGCCATTTATCTCTACAAGGAGTTGGGGAATCATAATAAATACGCCAATAACTACGATTACAATAAAGCTATCTATCTTTTAAATAAAGAGCCTTTATTAGAAAATGGATTTGTGTTGTTTCGAGAAGCAAAGGAGTTAAACTCACCTGTGGCGGTAATTTTATACGAGCGATACAAAGATATAAAAGCCTTAAAGGATGAAGTTAGAGGAATGCGCTCAACCATTCAATGTGTGGTGACGAATTCAACAGAATTTATGGATGCAGTGCCTTTCGGGAAAGCTCAGCAGCCAGAATTATGGGATTATGCTGACGGCGTGGACACGCTTGAATTTCTATTGAAGCTCTAATTATTTAAATTCATAACAACCGGCGTCAGGTGCAGAATCTGTATTTCGACTCTCTCCATCCAAATCTAGTGGTACTTGATTACCGATAGTCCCATCGCCAATGTTAATGGCTGGTGAATTCGCTTTCAAATGATAGTCTTTTTCTCTTTCATTTTCAAAGATATCGTCGGTAGGATTTACAACCATATTGGAATAGCGGACATTGTTTCCAATCGACTTATCTGTTTTAATTATTGAGTTTTTGAAATTGAAATTGACTTGACTAGTATCGTATCCTTCAAAATCCCATTCATTATCTATGTTTCCATAAATAATAGAATTGCTTACATTTATATTGGGTTCACCAATTAATAATCCTTCAGTATAACTTTGATAGCTTTGGGCATAAAATAGTGGCGTTTCTCTTTTTGAATCCTTCCAATAATTGGCAAATGTACAATGCTTAAAATTGTAGGTTCCGGCTCCTGTAATGGCGACATTGTATTCTCCACAGTTTTCAATCAATACATTTTCAGCATCAACCTGATAAAGTGTGCCCAATAAACCAAAACCTGAAGCATTTCTGATGATGGTATTTTTAAGGTTTAGTTTATTGTTAGCAATTACTTTTGTTTCCCCAAATGGGTATATTTCAGCCTGTATACCAATGAAAGCATTTTCAATAATGGCATAGTTGAAGTTGTTGTTTACAGATCCTTCATTGATCCAAATTCGGTCCCATTGTCCAGGTATATCATCATAATCACGCTCTAATCGATCTCCTCTAAATAATACTGGTTCGCTTTTCGTACCATTTACTTGAATGTTTGCACCTTGATAGACCCACAATCCGCCATTATTGTGAAAATATACCCGTGTTCCAGCGGCAACATTTAGTGTTGCTCCCGAATCCACCACAGCATAGCCATAAATAACGTATGGTTTGTCTTTTGTCCAATTTACGGTTTGGTTTTCTTCTGCAATTATACTGAACGGAGGTAATCCCGGGATAGAGGTCGTTGGTGTGAAGTAAATCGCATTTTGCCCATAAGCTATTAATTTTAGGCTTTTAAGATTTCCGTTTATAAAAAACTGAATGTCATCTTCTATAAAAAATGGATTCAGCGAATTATTTGGATCTACAGTGACTTCTACAAACCCAAAAATACTGTCTTTCGGGGGGATAATAATGTCTGTTTGAGCGCCTGGTAATCCATCTATGTTAATTCTAAATTGAGAATTGCCCCCTTTTCCTAAACGAATTGAACTTATTTTAATGCTCTCTTTATAAGGGTTATGTATGGTGAAATTTTTAGTTACCGATCCTATTGTGGTGAATACTGTATCAAAAGAAATACTATCAGTAGAAAATCGCACTTGGGCAGATGAAGACTCAATAAGTTGATCTTCTTTTCTGCAAGAGAATAGCAAAATAGCACCGATTAACAAACCAAAAACGATGATGGATTTTTTCATGGAGACAAATATACCTAAAGAACTGTTATTCCTTCTATTTTATTGCTTCATTGGATTCAATTACTGCATCTATTAATGCCCCAAATTCAGCTTGGAAAGAATTTGTTTTATCTAAAATGTACCACCTTTGCAATGCTTCTGAAATTTCAGTATATAGTGCATCCTGTGTCTTTAATTCTAACATCAATTCTTGGGCACCTTTAGGTCTTGGTCCCCATTCCCCAATTACTTCTAGTGATTCTGCATCAATCGCTACTACTTTTGGAATAGAACGGCCACCATTGGTTAAATAGGAATCCATAATGTCTAGATTTTCATCTCGCAGAATAATCTTTAACTCAATGTTTGGGCTAAATTCTGCTGACTTTGCAATTAATGGTACATTTTGAGCCGCATCTCCACACCAAGCTTCAGAAATCACTAACAAGAACGTCTTTCTTTTGATTTGATTGATTTTTTCAATTAACAAGTCATTCGTAGCAGCAGTTTTAGCTAAACGTTTCATTCGAGACAAGTTTAGTTTCGTATAGTGTGCTAAATCCTCAGATTGATTTGGCCCCGTAGTTTTACCTTCTTCAACTATTTTCTCAGTTAATCGATAATAAGTTTGGAAATTCATTCCTTCTTCAATTCTTTTTTTATCAAATGGAAATTTCATACGCTCGTTGTTGCTTAAATTTGAGTACAAAAATAACCCTCTTTTTTGGGTTCAATTGTAACTAAAGCGACAGAGTTGAAAAGAGAAATTATTACTACTGCAGACGGGTCACATTCCTTATATGTGCCGGAACTAGATGAGCACTATCATTCCTACCATGGATCCATTAAAGAATCGCAACGTGTGTTTATAGAATTGGGGTTGGAGTATGTTGCAGAAAAGATAGATTCTATCTCTATCTTAGAAGTAGGAATGGGAACAGGGTTAAATGTTTTGATGACCGCTTTAGCGAATGAAGGGCTGAAAAAGCACATTCGGTATGATGCCATAGAGGCATTTCCACTAGAGGATGAATTGTTGAATCAATTGAACTATGCTGATCAATTGTTGCATCCTTCTGCAACCGAATTATTCAATGTAATTCATTCTTTAGTCTGGAATGAAAGAGCTCAACTAACAGAGCAAATTACGTTGACCAAAATTGAAGCGCCCATTGAAGCCATTGATTTTTCTCCTGAACAATATGACCTGATTTATTTTGATGCCTTCGCACCTGAAGTGCAAGGAGAATTATGGACAACAGAAATCTTTGCAAAAATGTATTCCATTCTAAAGCCAGGAGGAGTGTTGTCTACCTATTGTGTAAAAGGCGATGTGAAAAGAGCAATGCAGGAACAAGGGTTTACCATTCAAAAACACAAAGGTCCTGCAGGGGGTAAGCGAGAAGTATTGAGAGCAGTTAAATAATTTTTCAATCTAACAACAAATTATAAATGGTTACTTCGGAAATAATTACAGGTTAATTTTTTGAATTCTAGATTATCCAATTTTATTAACCGCTATGCACACAAAGATTTCACTATGGGCGTAAATGTTTTTTCTGCAGTTATGTTATTGACAATTAGTCACATAAAATCAACCATTAACAATTAATAATTAACCATTATCTATTAATACTTCAATCCTACAGTAAACTGAATCAAATGACTGTTTTGCTTCAATTTAGCGAGGTTAGTTATTCCCTGTATGCTTTGAGTTTCAGAATATTTTCGCAGTGAATAGGCTAAATCAATAAAATAACCTCGTTCATCTTTATAACCGATTCCTCCGGAAAACGTCTTGGAAGATAGATTTTCTGATAAGTTGGTGTTTAATGGATTGTCATTGTATTTAAATCCGGCTCTCACACTATATGGTTGATTAATTCTATATTCCATACCTAAACGTACATTGTGAGCTTTTGAGAAATCATCATTGATTCTTACATTTTCTGCATCAAAGCCATAGCTGGAGGTTGCGTCTAATGCATCTTTAAGTTTGGCTTTTGGGTAATTGACATATTCGTAATCAGCAGAAATTATTGCTTTTTTACCTAAAATAAATCCTACTCCCGCGTTTGTTCTCCAAGGGGTATTAATTCGGTATGAAAATTCAGATAAGTATTCGTAGAAATTATCATTACCATCACTCATATTGGAATTTATACTTGTTGAGTAATTGTCATCCAATGAAAGATAAGTCGGTGACTGAATAGATGCCCCCAGTCTGATAATGTCAATTGGCTTATAGATCAATCCAAACTTTAAATTTACACCGCTACCATTTACATCTAGGCTAGTTCTTCGTGTGAAATCATTCACCCGATAGAATTCAGCTGCTTGATTGGCAGAATCAATGGGTGTGGTATAATTCATTTTTTCTTTATAGGTTGTTTGTTGATTGAAATTAATAATAGAAAATGACACTGCAGCTCCAATGTATAATTTGTCTTCATAATTGGCTCCAACTGTAATGCCCAAATCACCCATTCCACCTTTTTCAATTACATTGAATGACTTTGATATACCATCCACATCATAAAAACGAACATCATAACCGCCTCCATTAATTGAGTCAATCAAAAAGGTCTCATATGCCAATGAGATATCACTAGGGTAATATGATCCTATCTGGCCAGCTGCGAGTCCCATTCCTGAATTGTAGGAATTTAATTCTTCAACATAGGTGTCGATTAATGATTCCTTATCCTGAAACCCACTTTTGAAGTTGTATTCTCTATTGAAACTATTCGTTCTACTATATCCTACGGCAAAATTCAATCCTTTCCAACCATTTTTATCTTGTTTGGAATGGCCCACATAACCGATGTTACCGATGTTAAAATTTAAACGTCCATTGTCTGTATTGTTCCCATAAAATTTAGAAGAATTACCTGTAAATAAGAAGCTAGGGGAAAAAGTTAATTCCGAACTTCTGTACACACCTACGCTGGCAGAATTTATAGAGATGGAAGAGAAATCACCTCCAAGTGCAGTAAAAGCACCGCCCATAGAGTTAAACCTTGCAGTTCCGCTGTAATTTAGATTTGAATACCGAAGCGCATCAATTTGATTCTGAGCATTTAAAGATGTCGCTATTGCAAATCCTAAAAGGAATATTGAAAGAAATCTTTTCATAGTTGTTTTCATTTATCTTCTTGGTGAATTACTTCTTGAACCGCCACTTGAACCACCAGAGCTTCTGTTGTAACTTGGTGTACTATTGTAGGAAGGAGCTGATTGTACAGGTCGTGTTTGAGTAGGTCTAGTTTGTGTTGGCCGTGTCTGCGCAGGTCTAGTTTGTGCTGGAGTTGACTGGTTATAATTTCCACCTCTACTAGGTCTGCTGTATGTGTTATTAGTTGGAGAACTGCTCCGTGTTGGACGTGTTTCTGTATTCGGCACAGAAGTCGCATTATTAGGTACTGATCGAACCGGAGTTCGATTGATGATTACAGGTGTTTCAACTTGGCTTGGTTCTACTTGAGAAGGTTGTGCATCATTTGACGGCTGCACAGTAGGACGAGCATTACCGCTCGATGGACGAGTTGTAACCGGTTGTGCAGTGGTATTGGTATTTGATCGCACATTTGATGGCGTGTTTGGTGCCGCTGTATTTACAGGATTGGCAGATCTTCCACTTGGACGAGGTGCATTTCCACTTGTGCTTCTGCCTCCTGCTGATTGATAAGGTGAGTTTATATTGCTTCCGCGAGGACCATAGTGTACATTACTCGAACGGCCGCCGTTATCATAATAGCCTCCTCCTGAATAAAAATTGTTATAATAGCCATTGTTAATGCCATTGTAATATCCATGATTGTAACCCATCATATAGTTGTTGTAACCCCAAGGATTGTATCCCCAAGAGTTATATCCACCATATCCCCATGAATTATATCCCATTCCAAATCCGACTCCAATTCCAATGTTCCAACCGCCCATAGATCCGAAGTATGGATCATAAATACTTCCTCCAATGAATGCAGGATTTCTATTGTAAAAGTAAGGGTCTACAAAGAAAGGGTCATAGTAGCCCATGCCCATTCCAACTGTTGGTCCATGAAATCGTCTTAATCTAGCTGCATATTCATAATCATAATAATTATCGTAATCGAAGTCAGATGATGTGTTGTAGTTATTGGATTGAGTCCCCGTTTGACTTCCATTCTGAACGTATTCTGCAGATGGCTCTATTGGGGCGTCTGCAACTTCTTTTGGAGTTGGAATTGGCTCATCTTTTGGAGAATAATAAATATCGTCAAATTTACTCATGGTGCTAGTGCTCTGAAAACTTGAAGTACAAGCCGAAAGGGCAAATGTTAATCCTATGATAGAGAAATATTTATATTTTAACATTGTGTTGTAGTTTAATGTGTTTTTTTGTCTTTCTTTTTACGACTGGAGGCCCTAGAAAAATCCTTATTTTTGCCACCAAATCAATTCATTTTTATCAAATACTATACCAACAATTATGGCCAAAGACTTTACTTCAAGAAAAGAAAATTATTCTCAATGGTATAACGAAATTGTAGCGAAAGCGGATCTTGCTGAACACTCAGCAGTAAGAGGTTGCATGGTGATTAAACCCTATGGTTACGCCATATGGGAAAAGATGCAAGCGCAATTAGACAAAATGTTCAAAGAAACTGGTCATGTTAACGCTTATTTTCCATTATTCGTGCCTAAAAGTTTATTTGAAGCTGAAGAAAAAAATGCAGAAGGTTTCGCAAAGGAATGTGCCGTGGTGACGCATTACAGATTAAAGACTGATCCGAATGATAAAACCAAATTGATTGTAGACCCTGAAGCAAAACTAGAAGAAGAATTAATTGTAAGGCCAACTTCAGAAGCTGTAATTTGGAACACCTATAAAGGATGGATTCAATCGTATAGAGATTTACCATTACTTATTAATCAATGGGCGAATGTGGTTAGATGGGAAATGAGAACTCGATTGTTTTTAAGAACTGCCGAATTTTTATGGCAAGAAGGGCATACTGCTCATGCTACCAAAGAAGAAGCGATAGATGAATCAAAGTTGATGTTGGATGTGTATGCTGAATTTGCTGAGAAATACATGGCAATGCCTGTGATGAAAGGGATAAAAACAGAAAGTGAGCGATTTGCCGGAGCTGAAGAAACCTTTTGTATCGAAGCATTGATGCAGGATGGAAAAGCATTGCAAGCGGGTACTTCTCATTTCTTGGGCCAAAATTTTGCGAAAGCATTTGATGTGAAATTTGCCAATAAAGAAGGAAAGTTAGATTACGTTTGGGCGACCTCATGGGGTGTTTCCACTCGATTGATTGGAGGATTGATTATGACACACTCTGATGACAATGGATTGGTATTGCCTCCAAACTTGGCTCCAATTCAAGTGGCTATTGTTCCTATATATAAAGGAGAAGAGCAATTGGCTCAAATCTCAGAGACTGCTTTAAAAATAAAGAAAAACCTTGAAGCTAAAGGTATCTCTGTAAAGTTTGACGATAGAGATACCTATAAACCAGGTTGGAAATTTGCAGAATACGAATTTAAAGGAGTGCCAGTAAGAATAGCAATTGGTCCTAGAGATTTGGAGAATGGAACTGTCGAGGTAGCGCGAAGAGATACTTTAGAAAAAGAAGTACTTCAAATTCAAGACATCGAAGTGAAGATTGAAAACTTATTGACCAATATTCAGAATAATTTGCTCCAAAAATCAATTGATTTTAGAGAAGATAACTCTCATCATGTAGATACTTATGAAGAATTTAAAAAAGTGTTGGATGAAAAGTCTGGATTTGTATATGCTCATTGGGATGGAACTGCTGAAACAGAAGAAAAGATTAAGCAAGAAACAAAAGCGACCATTCGTTGTATTCCTTTGAATCAAAAACAAACGGAAGGAAAGTGTGTCTATTCAGGTGCGCCATCTAAAGGGAAAGTGATCTTCGCAAAAGCCTATTAATCATGGAGAGGAAAGAATCAAAATTGAAGCTCATTGCCAAAGAGCTAGAGGTTAAAGGGAATTTGAAGCAAGCTGTTTTCAGAAACACCAAAGAGCAGTTTAAGCAATTGAAAAAGGTTGTTAAGAAGGTTGTTGACGATCTCAATGAATTGACAAAAGGTAAACTAGATGAAAACATTGAAATCTTGTTTATCGATAAGGGAGATTACGAAGTACGAATAAAGTTTGCAGGAGATGTTCTAGTGATTTATATGCATACAAATGTATTTGAGTTTGAACGTTCACATACGATGTACAGCACAAGTTATATTAAAGACGATCAGCAGCGTTCTTTCTGTGGGATGATCAACTTTTATAACTTCTTAGCGGATTCATTCAAATACGATCGATTTAACGACAGTGGCTATTTAATAGCGCGAATATTTGTGAATAAGGACAATCATTTTTTTGTGG
Source organism: Acidiluteibacter sp. (assembly GCF_055129545.1). Taxonomy (NCBI): domain Bacteria; kingdom Pseudomonadati; phylum Bacteroidota; class Flavobacteriia; order Flavobacteriales; family Cryomorphaceae; genus Acidiluteibacter; species Acidiluteibacter sp. The sequence continues at coordinate 197,084 of NZ_JBSRUB010000012.1, forward strand.
AAGGGAAACGACAATTGGGTTTTCTGTTTAACGACTTTATGAATAGCAAAATCTCAATAGATTCTTTACAGTCAATTATTGAAACGGCTATTTTGTACGCAATGGAGTTCGATTTATATACTCCACCATACAACGAAGTCAAAGAAATTACCATTGGATCTATGATTCATGAGTCGAGTGTTATGAAGGTAAAAACTTCAAAAAGAATGGGCTATAAGTTTTCACAAGAGGAAGATGAAGAATAATTAATTTTTTTTTTCAAAAATGCTTGCTGAAAATAAAAAAGGTGTTACTTTTGTCAACCCAAATCAAGGGCAAACAAATACGGTCCGTTCGTCTAGGGGTTAGGACGCCAGGTTTTCATCCTGGTAACAGGGGTTCGATTCCCCTACGGACTGCAAATTTTAAAGAAAAAAAACTATGGCTAATCACAAGTCGGCAATTAAGAGAATCAGACAAGCTAAAGTTCGTAACGAAAGAAATCGTTACCAAGGTAAGACAACTAGAAACGCTATTAGCAAATTAAGAGCTACAACTGAAAAGAAGGATGCTCAAGATTTATTGCCAAAAGTGGTGACTATGATTGATAAGTTAGCTAAGAATAACATTATTCACAAGAATAAAGCTTCTAACTTGAAATCAAAGTTGACGAAGCACGTAGCTGCTTTGTAAGAACTTTTCTTTAAAAGAGATTTAAGAAGCTTCGATTTTTATCGAGGCTTTTTTTTGCTGGCAATAATTTACAATGATCCATTATGATATGGAGTTTGGGTGCGCAACGTCAATTCATAGCTACAAGCTAATAATAGCTATAAAGTCAATTGCTATAATCATTTAGATAGATGGTTTTACGCTGATATAAGACTCGAAAAGATGTGGGGTGTAGAATTACTCTACTAACTGGTACTTAGTTGAGACTCCTTCCCAATCAAATAGGAAAATAGGCATTACTTCATCCAATCGCTTCAAGAATAAAGGGTTTGGAGATTTCATGTTTCTGAAGTATTCTTCTTGATAATCGGCTAACTCAAATTTGAAGAAGATAGCTTTAGCCATTGAATATAGCGTGTTGTTTGAAGGGTGATTAACCTTCTTAAGAAATGACATGTAGTCATTAATTGCCTTTTCAAATGCTGATGGTTCTACGTCAAAAACCAATGCAAATTTTTCAATGATTTGATTGAAAACTCTACTGTCTTGGTGCGATTCTAAAAATTTAGGAGCGATCTGTAAATTGGCTGCAATAACAATGAGCAAAAAACGGTCTTTTGCTTCAGAGATTAATTCAAATTCAACAATTAATTCTGGTGAATTTAATATGATTGCTTCAATTTCAGGAAAACCCTCATCAACTGCTTCTAATATCGCATTGACAGCAATGTTGCTGAGTTTATTTTCATTTAGTTTCTTTTTTCCAAATATGGCAAACATATAGAATGAAATTAGTTCTTTTCCTTACTCACAAATTTAGGGACTAAGCTGAGGGCTTCTAACCAATTGAAAATTCCTTATTAACAAAGTTATTAACCGAATGAGCTATTTTGTTGATAAGTAGGGTAGTGTTTGTATATATTCATTTTAATTTCAGTTAATTGTGAATTTAGAGTTGTTTGTTTGTTGCTATCTTGCTGATTTTTTTAACCATTTAAAGGTGACATAAGACTTAATAAATCGACTGTTTAACGAAAAAGTAGTGATGAATAGTTGATTAATCCACTATATTTGACCCGTTATAAACCAATAAGAGAAAAGAATGTTAAAGGAATTTCAAGATTTCATCAGAAAAGGGAACGTATTGCAAATGGCAGTAGGTTTGATTATGGCACTATATTTTGGTGCAATTACTAAATCATTTGTAGACGATATCTTAATGCCACCATTAGGATTATTGATCGGTGGAGTAGATTTCTCCCTATTAAAATTAATCTTACAAGACGGTGTTGAAGCAGTAATGGATGGTGATGTCGTCGTGGCGGAAGCTGTGAAAGAGGTGAGTATTAATTACGGAAACTTTATCAATACGATCATTACTTTTTTAATTGTAGCATTTGCTGTATTTATGTTAGTGAAGGCATACAATAGAATGGAGAGAAAGAAAGAAGAGGCTCCAGCACCTGCGGCACCTCCTGCTCCTACAAAAGAAGAAATTCTATTGGCTGAAATTCGCGATGAATTGAGAAAAAGATCTTAGGATCGAATTACATTATATAAGAAGTGGCTTTGGAGAAATCTAAAGCCACTTTTTTCGTTTAAAATAAATGATCATAAAAATTGTAATAATAATCATGACCGCCCATGCAATTGGATAGGCATATTCATAGCCCAGCTCGGGCATATGCTGGAAGTTCATCCCATAAATACCTGCTATAAAAGTTAACGGGATAAAAATGGTAGAAATAATTGTCAATACCTTCATTACCTCGTTCATTCTATTACTTAAGGCATTCATGTGAAGGTCTTTTATGCTATTTAACAAATCTCTGTAAGATTCTAGCGATTCAACCACATGTATGGCATGATCATAAATGTCTTGAAAGAAAGGACGAGTTTCTTTTTTAAATAGATTATTCTCTGATCGAATAAGACCACTTAAGGCTTCTCTTACTGGTAAGACTGAACGGCGTAAAAAAACCAAATCTTTTTTGATCGTTTGCATTTTTAAAAGGGACTCTTTATCTGCATTGTCCATTACTTCTTCTTCGAGTGCTTCCAGTTGTTCTGCAAAATGCTCAATGGCGAAATAATAGTAATCAACAATCGTATCAATTAATCGGTAAAACAAATAGTCCGGCCCCTTTGATCGCATTCTGCCTTGACCTGAAGTTAGTCGATCTCTCAAAGTGTTAAAGATATCTTGTGGCTTCTCTTGAAATGAAATCACAAAATCTTTTCCTAAAACAAAGCTAATCTGCTCGTAATCTAGCTCTTCATTTTGAACTCCATTAAACATTTTAATAGTAAAGAAGATGTACTCACCATAGTCTTCAAACTTTGGGCGGTGATTCAAGTTCATTACATCTTCTAGCAATAAGCTGTGTAACTTAAATTGTTCTCCTACTTTTTCTATGAATTCCGTATCATGTAACCCTTCTATATTTACCCAAATGTTTTTATCAGGTGCCCTGAGAGCATTAATTTGATTCAGGTCATTACTTTCTAAATAATCAATTTCAGTGGCATTGTAAATATATGCTTCACATTTTACCGACTCTACCTTTTTATCACCTGAAAAAAAGAGTTGCCCCGGAGCTTGACCTACTTTTTTCTGCAAGTGCTCACGATTGGTTTTTGTTCTATTTTTTCGCTTGGTTATTTTTGCAATGGCCTTTTTCATGATTACTCAAACGGTTTTGGGTGTTCTTTTTAAATTAAGTCTTCTTTCTTTACAATGCCTTGTGCTAGCAATTCTTTAGTCGTTCGCTCTGTCATGTCACTCATGAAAATAAATTCATTTCTAGTATCGGATACATACGCCTTTAGTCTCATCTTTAAATAGCTTCTTCGCTCTTTTACATCATTTAGAAATAGAACAACGATTGGTTTGTTCAAGTAGATGTATGGAGAAACTTGTGCAGCTTCTATTGCAATTTCTCTGGCTCTTGAGGTATCTAGATCAATTGGTAACCAAATCTCAGCCACCACTTGACAATTGGATTCTCCCGCATTTGAGTTGGAAACTGCTGTATTCACTACTTCTGAGTTGGGCACAGAAACCAAGGAATCATCTTTAGTAACGATTCTGGTGGAGCGCAAACCAATTTCAACAACTTCGCCGTAATAGTTACCCACTTCAATTTTGTCTCCAACTTGAAATGGTCGATCAAAAACAATCATGATCCCTCCAAAAATGTTTTTTAATATGTCTTGTGCTGCAAACCCAATTGCTATACCAATAGATGCTGTTACGGCAATCACGGTTTCAAATGGTGGTTGAAAAACTCCAGCTATGATTATTGTAATAATTAATGACCAACCAACAATTTTAATGAAAGGGATTAGACTCTTAAACGTGTATCGGTGTTGTGCATTTCGCTCTGCTAAAGAATCGGCTATTTTTGAAAGAATACTAATGGAGAAATATCCAATTACTAGAATTATAATCGTCCAAAATATTTTACCAAAGGAAATGATGCTCTTAATGCCTTCAAGCGGAGGGGTCTTTTCATTTAAGTCTTCTTGATTGGCCGCATCAATTCTTTTTCCTACTTTTTCAAAGACAGCGCTGTCTTCTTTTGTCACTGCGGGAGCGATGTCTGCCTTCGTTTTTATGTTTTTGCTACTATCCGATTTTACGCTGTCTTTTTTTAGGTCGACAGTGTCGTATAAATTCTGTGGGATAAGCGCCTTAAAAGGATTATTATTCGACTGACTATATCCGCTAAATTGAATAATGAACAACAAAAGAAATAACCCATTTTTTAGAATAACTTTCATACTAGTGGATGATATTTAGATTTTTTAATAGGTTAACAACTTGCCTGAATAGTAATTGGTTGATGTGATATAAACCTTCTTTATTTTTTATGATAATTCCCCGATCTTCCAAAACGATTAAATTAAGTCTACTTTGTTCAATGGAGTGATTAAACAAAATTGCGTGTTCTTCAATCCCAATGTTTTCTTGAATAATCATTGCATGTAGCGTGTGGATACTTTGTTTTTCTATATTGTTTAGAAATGAAAAGTCAAATCCAGATAGCTTCCCGATATGTATGGTATTGCTCTCTACTTTTTTTGCAGATCGAAGCCAGTAAAGTAATGCAATACTTATGTTACTGTCTGAAAATTTATTCAATTCTTTAAAGAAAGCTTTTCGAAGGTATTCCTGCTTTTCTTGATCACTTAATTTGCTGTATTTATTCTGTGAACTCACCATTTCTCCTTCTTCAAAATGAATGTTATATCCACTTACTCTGTGTCGGTTGATGATGATTTTATTAATCTGATTTTCATCAATTTTACTCATCTGAAGTGCAATTCTATAGTACGACTCGATGCGTATTGATTTATTTAAAAATTGCCATGCATAGAGCTTGCAGCTATTGATCCAATAGATGTATTTTCCAGTTTTTGAGATTAATTCGAGGTAAGCTTTTAATGCATCAAAACCATTTACTTTTTTAAGAAACAGGTAATTGATATCTTCTAGAATAATTAATGAGTTGCTGTGTTGAGCAATCAACTGCTCTTCTAGTTCATCAAATGTAGCTGCATTTGTTTTGATAAAGTCATTGAAAAAATCAATTAACTCCGACTTTTTATAAATGGTACGGTTTACTTTGGTTCGATGGATAGGAATATTAATAGGGTTTTTCAAGAAGAAATTGATCAGTGTACTGGAACCACTTCCTTTTTCACCTGTAATAATGGTAGAAGAGTATTTTCCTACTTGCCAATTATTGAATGCTTTATTCAGTGCTGTTAACTCATCTGATCGACCTACAAAGAAACTTTCATCATCTATTGGTTCTACTCGATATAATCGCTGATAAACATAAGGTAGTTGCTCAATAGCTTTATCTGTATCGCTTAAAAAATCTGCTAGTTCAGCACTAATTCGAACTTTCTTTTCATTGAGTCCAAAGTATTTTAAACCTTTTTCATACAGATTAGTGGTTTTGCCCCAATATACCAAAGTGTAAGCCTTGATTTTGTAATAGTACTTTTTGATCAACTCAATGGCTATCTGCTTGTAGTTTTGAGTATGCCGGAGTGCTTTAGCTTTAGCCAATGAAATTCTGAGATTGAGAATATTCTCATTCTTTGTCAGTCGATCAAGCTCTTTATTTAAATCATCTATAGAGCGATCCAGAACTTTAACAATACTTGTGCTAATTTCAATTAAACTGTTTTTAATCTCTTCAGTTTTGGCAATACTTCTGTTCATTCCTTCCAATGCCAAGGTTTGAACTTCTTCGAATGGTTTGCCATCATTGGAATAGGTAATTGCAGAATCGAGATTGTAGGTTACAATACTATTGATGTCGCTGATGGCAGTTCTAACGGATTCTAGTTTTTCAAGAACACTTGATTTTAAATCTTTATTGCTCCTAATAAATCGAGGATAGGTTTCTAGTTGCACCAACTCTTTTGGGTCGAAATGCTCTAATTCATTCTTCTTAAAGGCACGATCGTATTGAGCAGAACCAGAGATGATCCGCTGAGGTTGAATTTTATCAATTTCCGTTTTAATCTTTGTTTCTAGTCGCTCAATGAGGTATGGAATGTTTTGACTGTATAATTTTTCAATCGACTCAGGGATTACTTGATTCGTCAGGATGATATTAAGCTTATCCTTTTCAGTGGTTAAAAATGCTGCAAACTTTTCACCTTTATATTGCTCACAAGTAGAAATGCTGTGTTTTAATTCTTGTAAATTCTTCTCAATAGTTGAAATCTGTGCAACAAGACTATTGTCTATTCGAGTTACACAGCTATTACTTAGTAATTCGTGCTGTTGCAATCCAGCATATACAATATTGTAAAGCTCTAAGTCTAGCTGAAAGTCGTCCAGCATTGCAAAAAGAGTGTTTTTCCACCCATTGCTAATTCTTAAGTAGTTGAGATGAAGGGATTCACTTTTACTTTGGATCTTCGCATCTGAAAATTCAACAAATGGAATCTCCATCGTTCCAACCCGATCAAAGGTAAAGCGATATTCTTTCGTTTGTATTTTAAGTTTGTGCTTAATTTCTCTCTGAAGCACTCCATTAAGTTGATTCAGATCATTGTAAATGTTTTGAAAGTGATTCGGTGCAATTCTATCTGCTACTAATTTCTTCAATTCATCGATTGTTATTTCTTCTTTATTGAAGATTGCAATCTGTTGATTGATAAATTGATCGATCTTCCATACCTGATCAATGGTTTGCGTTCTTGATGAGAGTAATCTGGTGTATTCTTCAATTAATGAATAAGGAAGTTGAAATTCAAAGTAATAAGAGTAGAGTCCTCTGACAGGTACATCATGTAACCATACTTTTTCTCCTTTTTTCTCTTTGCGAAATACATCTGCAATCTTTACAGGAATATTGGAGGTAGCTCGAAAGAAACTTTTAAAAGGCTTTCTGAATTTTATTCCAACAGAATCAGAAGGTTGAATGCGAAAGCGTTCTTCTTTTTCCGGAATTGTAATTTTTCCTGGAATTTGTTTTAATTCTTGATTGCAAAAATCAATGTATGATTTAAAATCTTCCGCAAATCCATTCTCTCTTTTTTCTGGATAATAGGCACTTAAAAGTTTGTAAAGGTGGTTGTTGGTATTGTTGATTTCCTTAATGACTCTTAATTCTTCTTGTCGTTTACTGTCACCAGTTAATCGGCTTGAGAAGTTGGAGTAAATATTCTCAGCATCCTTTACGAATTTAAGTTGTAAAGTAATTTCTTCCTCAAAAAAAGTAAAAAGAGCAGGGAAAAATTTTGATTCTATTTGCTCATCTGTATCGTTAAAGTTCTCCTGCATATTATAGGTAATTCAAGGTGTTAAATTATGAATTTTTGAATTGATGTAAATCCTTTTAAAATTCATAGCAAAAAAAAGGAGCTTGATCGCAAGCTCCTTTTAAAAATCCATTGGGATAATATTAAATCCCTGTATAATTGTAAGGTGTAATTTGTTTTAATTCAGCTTTTATAGACTCTGAAACATTCAGCGTTTCAATGAATTTACTGATTGATTTGGCAGTTATTTTTTCATTGGTTCGCGTCAATTCTTTTAACGCTTCATAAGGTTTTGGAAATCCTTCTCTTCTCAATACTGTTTGAATGGCTTCTGCTACTACCGCCCAATTGTTTTCTAAATCCAACCTGATTTTGTCTTCATTGATGATGAGTTTTCCCAATCCTTTTTGCAACGATTTCAATGCTATTAATGTATGTCCATAAGGCACTCCTACATTTCTCAAAACGGTGCTGTCCGTTAAATCTCGTTGTAATCTACTTATTGGGAGTTTGCCGGATAAATGCTCAAAAATAGCATTGGCGATTCCTAAGTTTCCTTCTGAGTTTTCAAAATCAATGGGGTTCACTTTGTGTGGCATCGCCGATGATCCTATTTCTCCAGCTTTAATCACTTGTTTGAAATAGTCCATCGAAATGTACGTCCAGATATCTCGATCTAAATCAATTAGTATGTTATTGATCCGTTTAGAAGCATCAAAAAGTGCCGCTAAATTATCGTAATGCTCTATTTGGGTGGTGGTTTGTGATCGTTTTAATTTCAGGCCATTGTCCACAAAGTTATTGGCAAATCCTTTCCAGTCGATTGATGGATAAGCGACTTGATGTGCATTGAAGTTTCCAGTAGCTCCACCAAATTTAGCTGAAAAAGGAATGCTTTTTAATTGGGCCAATTGAATTTGTAGCCGTTCCACAAAAACATAGATTTCTTTTCCTAATCGGGTAGGAGAGGCCGGCTGTCCGTGGGTTCTAGCCAATAATGGAATTGCTGACCAATCGGTTGAAAGCTGATTCAATTGATCGATCGTAGCTTCTAGCTCAGGAATAATAACTTCTTCCACTGCATTTTTCAATGACAACGGAATCGAAGTATTGTTGATGTCTTGAGAAGTCAATCCGAAATGGATAAATTCAGCACTGTTGCCCAATCCCAATGACTCAATCTTTTCTTTGATGAAATACTCTACAGCCTTCACATCGTGGTTGGTCACCTTTTCAATGTCTTTCACTCGCTGTGCATCACTATTGGTAAAGCTGGTATAAAGCAATCTTAGTTTTGGGAAAATATCTGCCTTTACTGACTTTAATTCTGGCAATGGCAATTCGCATAATGCGATAAAATATTCTACTTCTACCAAAATCCGGTAACGAATTAAGGCCGCTTCTGAAAAATATTTTTCGATGCTTTCGGTGTGTCTTCTATATCTTCCATCTATTGGAGAGATAGCATTTAAGTTATTAAAATCCATTGGATTGTTTTACAAATATTATTGGTCTAATGATTTCAATTCGTTGATTACAAATTCAATCAATTCCTTTACATACGCTTTAGAAAAGTCGAATTTAATTCCTGCAGCTTCATAGATTTCGCCAATGGATTTGGTGTAACCTAATTTTAGAGCTGCTTTATATTGCTCCAATCCCTTAGTGGGATTATTTCTGTAGTTTCTCCATACGGCCACGGCACCCAATTGAGCCATTCCGTATTCAATGTAATAGAATGGCACTTCGTACAAGTGCAATTGCCGTTGCCATGCGTTGCTTTTGGCTTCTTCCCATCCTGTCCAATCGGTTACGGCGCTTGAAAATTTTGAATTGATTCGATTCCAAGTGGTGGTTCTCTCTTCTATGGTGTGTGTTGGGTTTTCATATACCCAATGCTGAAATTCATCAATGGTAGCCACCCATGGAAGCGTAGTCAATACACCAATTAATTGTTCTTTTTTGGCTCTTTTTAAGTCGTCCTCATTTTCAAAAAATACATCCCAATGATCCATACTCATTAGCTCCATACTCATGGAAGCCAATTCAGCAACTTCAGATGGTGTACTTTGAAAATCAACCAATTCTAAATTAGCCATTAAAAAGGAATGAATGGCATGTCCGCCCTCGTGCATCATGGTCACCATGTCTCTGAAAGTGCCTACTGCATTCATATATATAAATGGAATGCCACTTTCATAGAGTGGATAATTAAATCCTCCTGGCGCTTTCCCTTCTTTTGATTCTAGATCGAGGTAACCTAAGCGTTGCATGGTTTGCAAGCATTCTCCAAAAAAAGGATCTAAACGATTGAAAACGGTAATTGATTTTTCGACTAATTCAGTCGCATCTTTAAAAGGAACTAAAGGAGCTTTCCCCGTTAAATCGACACTTTTGTCCCAAGGCTTTAATTCTGAAACCCCCAACAGTGCTTTGCGTTCTAGGTCTAATGCATTGATTGTTGGCATCAGCACAGTTTCAATGCTCTCATGAAAGTCGAAACAATCTTGTGGCGAATAATCAAATCGTCCGAGGGCATCGAACATATAGTCTCTGTAGTTGGAATAATCTGCATTCCGAGCCACTTCATCTCTATCTGCAATTAATTCGCTAAACAGTTGATTGAGTTTGTCTTTATCTTCAAGTCGTCTGATGCTAATTTTTTCAAATGCTGTTTCTCTCTTCGATCGATCCGTTTCTTCAAACAATTTTGCAGCTCGTTGAAGCGTCATTTTTTCGCCATCAATTTCTACAGACATGGCTGCAGCGATGGATCCAAATTCTTGTGATTTTTGCTCCAATCGAGTTAAAATGGGAATGTTTTTTTCTCGGAAAATTTCAACACTTTTTTGAATGCCACGAATCAGAATGAAATATTTATCAGGATTCAATTCTTTTAGATAATCAGAATCCAATAATTTTCGTTCCAACTGATTGTTAATGGGTGCTATTTTTGGATTTATTTCTTGCACAAAAAAGTTGAATCGTTCTTGAAGATGAGGATCTCTGGTGTCGATATTCATTTTGATGTATCGCCAAGCCATGTCTTCTTCCAAAAAAGCATCCAATTCACTTTTATCTTTCAGCCAACTCTCCAATTCTTCAACAGAAGAGATTTTGCGAGTTAAAAGCTCATTGAAATAAGGATCAACAGCTTCCCAATTGGGAATAGAAAAGTCGTTTGGCAAAAAATGCCTGGTCAATTCTACAGTGTTTTTCATAAGTTGAGGTTGGGTGCAAGAAATAGTAAAAGCAATGATTACTTTTTCTTTTTGCTTGCAGTAGTTTTGGTTTTATCGGTCGTTTCCTTCTTTTTTGCAGGCGCTTTCTTTGCAGGTGCTTTTTTCTCAGCAGATGGTTTTTTCGCGGCCTTTTCTTCTTTTTTTGGAGCTTCTTCCTTTACTTCTACTTTCAATAAATTGTTTTTATGCAATAAATTATACCATTGCATAATTTTTTTTACGTCAGAAGCATACACTCTTTCTTTGTCAAAATTTGGAAGTGCCTTTTCTAAATGAGCCGACAATTCGCTAGCAGATGCTTTATGGTTGATGGTTTCTTTACCGTCTTCTAGCGCATAAATCTTTTCAAATACTTCAGAAAGTAAAATGTCTTCTTCGTAAGTGTAGATACTAATGTCTTCTAAAGCAGATATTTGTTGGTTTGAGTAAACCGGAAATCGTTTATTGTCTACTAATGATTCAGCAATAAGTCCATTTTTGGTCTGTGAAACGACTTTGTGTAAACCTGGTTTTCCCGCGATTGAAATGATTCCTTTAATGTCCATTGTTATAAATATGATTTCCGGCAAATATACAGATTTGAACATTTTAAAACGAAGTGAAAAATTCAGCACCGATTCACGCAACTAATTAGCATGATATACGTCATTCAACTAGATATTTTTGTATTTTTAACAATTATTTTACTCACTCAATTACTACCGATTGATGAAAAGTTTCTACAAACTAGTACTCGTCTTATTATTCGCTTTTACCGCCAACTCTCTTTTTGCATCTCATTATATGGGAGGTGAAATCACATGGGAATGCAACGGGAGCAACCAATATATTTTTACTGTAAAAATTTACAGGGATTGTAATGGGAGTTTCTTTGGGGGGAGTACGAATCTGCAAATTTCAAATTATCCTAATGTTGGAAATACTACCAGCGTGCCAATTGTAAGGCCATTGAGTGAAATTAGAGATATTAGTGCAACTTGCGGGACTAAACCATGTAATCCACCAAATACAACCATTAGCCCTAACGTTCCTGGTGCGGTCGAAGAGCATATATATAGATCAAGTCCTGTCACTTTAAATGGAGTTCCAGGGGTTGCTGGTTGGATTTTTACTTGGGATGGATTTGCTAGGAATAATGCAATTGACAACCTTGTAAATCCAGGTGGTGAAGGTCTTACTTTAAGGGCCAAAATGTTCGCATTTAATGGTCAAAACGCCAATACCTGTTACGATGAATCTCCTAAATTTTCTGAAGCCCCAGCCTCTATTTTGTGTATTGGAAGTCCATTTACCTACAATCACAATGCAGAAGACCCTGAATTAGACTCTTTGGTTTATTCATGGGCACAACCGTTAGATGATTTCTCAGGAACCTATGTTGAAGGTTCAAATCCTTCTCCTCTTCCTTTTGTGAATGGCTATTCTTTTACCTCCCCATTTCCTGGTACTACCCAAAACCCAAATAATATCCCTGCCTCTTTGAATACCGCAACTGGTGAGATCAGTTATCAGTCATTTACCTCTGGAGAATATATATCCGTAATTCGTGTAGAGTCGTTCCGTTGTGGGATTAAAACAGCAGAAATTTATCGGGATATACAAACTGTGTTGTTAGGTTCTTGTTCTCCCAATAGAGCACCAGTGATTGTGCCACCCTTTCAGTCTACGCCTGGAATTAATGATTTATACCGAGATACAGTAAAGGCTGGAGACTTGGTTACTTTTAACGTACAGGCTTTTGATCAGTTTGATGCCACATTAAATCCGACAATTGACTCGGTATATGTGTATGCCAGTGGTCGTCAGTTTGGATCTAATTTTACGAATCCAAATGCTGGTTGCTCTACGCCGCCTTGTGCTGTGTTTAGCCAAGCCATGCCAGCAAAAGGATTGGTTGCGGTCTCCAATAGTTTTACTTGGCAAACCACTTGTGATCACATTGCGAATAATGATGGTTGCGTAAGCTCCAGTAATACGTACAATTTTGTAATTCGTGCTGTGGATAATTCTTGTCCTGCGCCTGCACAGCGTATCGTTACCATTTCGATTACCGTATTGGCAGAAGATGTCATCAAATCACCCGATATTCATTGTTTGGATGTAAAAGCAAATGGAGATGTAGATTTAACATGGAATCAACCCATCGATACTTCGAATTCATTTAATGCATGGATGATCTTTAGTTCATTGAATCCAAATGGACCTTTTGTGAAAGTGGATAGTATTTTTAATTACAATACTTTAAGTTACACCCACGTTGGTGCAGGAGCAAATGCTGCAGCAAGATATTATTACATCAGAAGTAGGTCAGGTTGTAACGATGCAATTTTGACTCCTGCGAAAGATACATTGTCTACCATATTTTTAAATACGACTCTTGATGCAGCAAATGGCTGTGCCAATTTAAGTTGGAATCAGTTTAACTCATTAGGCTCTTCAGGAAATTATCGAATTTTTAGAAATGGGGTTCAAGTCGGAACCACCAACTCTACAACGACTACTTTCTGTAGCCCAGTATCAAGTTGTACTGGTAGTATTGTTTTTCGTGTACAACGAGACAATACAATTGTCACTCCTAATTCATCATCCAACGTATTTACTTTTAATTACACAGGGCCAACCCCTGTAGCTAACTTCTCATCTGTAGCGAGTTGCTCCTCAAAACCAGTGGTATTTACAGATTTGTCCACAGTTTCAGCAGGAGTAATTACTTCCTGGGCTTGGAATTTTGGCGATGGTTCAGGTACCTCTACACAGCAAAATCCTTCTTACACGTATGCTGCAGCGGGGACTTATACCGTTTCACTTACCGTAACTACGAATTTAAATTGTACTCAAACGACCACGAAACAAGTAACAGTGACCAATTCTCCTCCAGTAAGTGTTGGAGTAAATAAATCCATCTGTAGAGGTGGAAGCACAACCATTGGCGGAGCTCCGACTACATTGGCTGGGAATACAGTTCTATGGTCACCTGCTACTGGATTAAGCAGCACTTCTGCTTTTAATCCGACCGCTAGTCCTACCACTACAACAACATATACGGTTGTTGTGTCAGATGCTTCTTCATGTACAAGCACAGGTCAAGTAACAGTAACTGTGACCAATATCCCAACTGCAAGTGCTGGATTAGATAAAGTTATTTGTGCTGGGGCAACAACTTCAATTGGAGGAAGCCCTACTTCAAATAGTTCAACAGCAACTTATTTGTGGAGTCCTGCGACAGGATTGTCCAGTACAACAGTGGCTAATCCAACAGCTAATCCAACTTCAACAACCACTTATACTGTTAGAGTTTCTGATGGTCCAAATTGTACTGCTACTGATCAAGTATTGGTGACTGTAAATCCTGCTCCACCAGCAAGTGCAGGCACAGACAAAACAATTTGTACAGGAGGTTCAGTAGTTATCGGTGGAAGCCCAACAACAACTGGAGGAAATACCGTAACATGGTCTCCTGCGACAGGTTTGAGTAGTACAACTGCATTAAATCCAACTGCGAATCCAACTACAACTACAACCTACACAGTGACTGTAAGGAGTGCCAATAATTGCACATCAACCGATCAAGTATTAGTAACTGTCAATCCAAATGCTACAGCCAATGCGGGTGCAGATAAAATCATTTGTGTGGGAGGAAGTGTGGCCATTGGAGGAAGTCCAACAGGTATTGCCGGATCTAGTTATTCATGGAGTCCAACGACAGGTTTGTCAAGTTCTACAGTAGCTAACCCAACTGCTAGCCCTGCAATAACAACAAATTATACTGTTACTGTAACGAATAGCAATGGGTGTACAGGAACAGATTTAGTAAGAGTAACTGTAAACCCAACAGCTGCTGCAAATGCAGGTCCAGATAAAATTATTTGTGTTGGTGTTGGGCAAGTAATAGGAGGTAGTCCAACAGGAAATGCTGGCTCTACTTATTCATGGAGTCCAACAACTGGTTTGTCGAGTCCAACAGCAGCAAACCCAACTGCAAATCCTGCAACTACAACAACCTATACCGTTTTAGTAACCGATGGGAATGGATGTACAGGAACAGATCAAGTTCAGGTTTCAATAGGTGCAATTCCGAGTGTAAGCGCCGGACCTGATAGAACAATATGTGTTGGAAAATCAACTACTATTGGTGGTTCTCCTACTGGAGCAGGAACTTCAACCTTTTCATGGAGCCCAGCAACTGGCTTGTCAAGCACTTCAGTAGCTAACCCCACTGCTAGCCCAACATCAACTCAGACATACACAGTAATCGTAACTGATGCTGCAGGTTGTACTGCAACCGATCAAATGATAGTAACAGTCAATCCCTCGCCAACAGCAAATGCAGGGACTGATAAATCAATTTGTCCTGGAGGAAGTATCGCAATCGGAGGTAGTCCAACAGGGCCTGGTGGATCAAGCTATTCTTGGTCGCCAGCAGGAACCCTGTCAAGTGGGTCTGTATCTAATCCAGCAGCTACACCTCTGGTAAATACCATTTATACCGTTACAGTAACCAATGCAAATGGTTGTACTGCTACAGATGCTGTAGAAGTGAGGATTAATGCTGTTCCAACTGCAGATGCAGGAACAGATAAAGTCATTTGTAATGGAGCTTCTACTGTAATTGGTGGAAGCCCGACTGGACCAACAGGAGCTACTTACACATGGAGTCCAGCAACTGGTTTGTCAAGCACAACTGCTTCAAATCCGACAGCAAATCCGACAGCGACAACGAATTATACAGTAACAGTAACGAGTGGAGTTGGTTGTTCTTCAACTGATGTTGTAAGAGTAACAGTTAATCCAAACCCTATAGTGGATGCAGGAACAGATAAAGTCATTTGTAATGGAAAGTCGGTTGCAATTGGTGGTTCGCCAACTAGTGCAACCGCAACTTCTTATTCTTGGACTCCTATTACAGGATTGAATAATGCAACAGTTTCTAATCCAGTAGCCAATCCAATTGCCACTACAACTTATACTGTTGTTGCAATTGATGCGAATGGATGTTCAGGCACCGATCAGGTAATTGTGACAGTAAATCCAAGTCCAATTGTGAGTGCGGGAGCTGACAAAGCAATTTGTCCTGGAGGCAGTATTGCCATAGGAGGTAGTCCAACAGGACTAGGTGGGTCAAGCTATTCTTGGTCACCAGCAGGAACTTTGTCAAGTGGGTCTGTTTCGAATCCAATCGCTTCACCTTTAGTAAATACAATTTATACAGTAACAGTAACCGATGCAAATGGTTGTTCTGCAACTGATGATGTAGAAGTGACCATTAATGCAGTTCCTACTGCTGATGCTGGTGTTGATAAAGTAATTTGTAACGGAAGCAATACAACAATTGGTGGTAGCCCAACTGGTCCAACAGGAGCGACTTACTCATGGAGTCCAGCAACTGGATTGTCAAGTACCACTGCAGCGAATCCTACAGCGAATCCAACGGTTACAACAAACTATACAGTAACTGTGACAAGTGGAGTAGGATGTTCTTCAACTGATATTGTTCGAGTGACTGTAAATCCTAATCCAATTGTGGATGCAGGAACAGATAAAACCATTTGTGTTGGTTTTTCAGTTGCAATAGGAGGTTCACCAACTAGTGCTACAGCTACGTCTTATTCATGGACGCCTACCGCAACATTAAGTAATGCTACTTTATCCAATCCAATTGCTACGCCTTTAGTGACTACAACCTATACAGTAGTTGCAACAGATGCAAACGGGTGTTCTTCAACAGATCAGGTTATTGTAAATGTTAATCTTAGTCCTACAGTAAGTGCAGGTGTTGATAAAGCAGTATGCCCTGGTGGAAGTGTGGCAATCGGCGGAAGCCCAACAGGACCTGGAGGTTCGAGTTATTTGTGGTCTCCAGCCGCTACATTATCCAGTGCTAGTGTTTCCAATCCAATTGCATCACCTGTAGTAAATACAATTTATACAGTAACGGTAACCGATGCAAATGGATGTACTGCTAGTGACGATGTGGAGGTTATCATTAATCCTTTGCCAACAGCAGATGCAGGAACAGATCAAGTGATTTGTAACGGAAAGTCGACAACGATTGGAGGAAGTCCAACCGGGCCAACAGGAGCTACATATTTATGGAGTCCAGCAACTGGATTGTCAAGTGCAACAGCATCCAATCCAACTGCAAATCCAATTTTAACTACCACTTATACCGTGACGGTGACAAGTGGAGTCGGATGTACTTCAACCGATGCCGTTCTCGTAACGGTTAATCCGAATCCAATAGTAGATGCAGGAACTGATAAAACAGTTTGTGTGGGTTTCTCAGCAACTATAGGAGGTGCACCAACAAGTGCAACAGCCACTTCTTTTGCATGGACACCGGCTGCCACATTAGATAATGCAATATTATCGAATCCAACAGCCACACCTTTAGTAACTACAACTTATACAGTGGTAGCAACTGATGCTAATGGATGTACCGCATCCGATCAAGTAATTGTGAATGTTAATCCTAGTCCAATAGTAAGCGCAGGTCCTGATAAGGCCATTTGTATTGGTGGAAACACCGCAATTGGCGGAAGTCCTACTGGTCCTCCTGGAGGTTCAACTTATAGTTGGTCACCTGCTGCTACTCTATCTAGTGCGACAACGTCCAATCCTACAGCTAATCCTGTCGTTACGACAACTTATACCGTTACAGTAACAGATGGGAATGGGTGTATTTCTACAGATGATGTAATTGTAACTGTTAATCCTTTACCTGTTGTAAATGCAGGTTCGGATCAAACAATATGTGTTGGACAATCTGCTCCTTTGGGTGGAACGCCAACAGGTCCTGGAGGCTCAACTTATTTATGGAGTCCAATTACAGGTTTGACCAATTTTGTAGCATCTAATCCTTTAGCAAGTCCTGCAGTTACTACGACCTATACTGTGCAAGTAACAGATGTTAATGGGTGTACTGCTTCAGATCAAGTGACTGTAACAGTAAATCCATTGCCTGTTGTAAGTGCAGGTCCTGATGTGTTTGTTTGTTTAAATGATACCATCACAATAGGAGGTTCTCCAACAGGGCCAGCAAATACGGTGACATATGCTTGGAGTCCTGCTGCAACATTGGTAAATGCGACAGTTGCTAATCCAAAAGCATTTCCCACAACACCAACAACCTATACGGTAACTGTAACTGATGTGAATGGATGTACAGCGACTGATGATGTATTGGTTTCTATCAATCCATTACCAACAATAGATGCTGGAGATTCTGCTTATGTATGTCCTGGTTTTTCTACTCAACTTCAGGCAACTGGAGGAATAACATATACTTGGGATCCACATCCAACTTTGAGTAATTTAAATATTGCAAATCCATTAGCTACACCAACAGCATCAACCACATACTACGTAACTGGTTTTGATGGCAACGGTTGTAGAAATAGAGATTCAGTATTTGTGTTGTATTCTCCATCAGTTCCAACTGAAGCAGGAGCGGATCAAACCATTTGCTTAAACGATAGTGTGACATTAGGCGGTAGTCCAACCTCTCCTTTGAATACGATTTATTCTTGGACGCCAGTTGCAGGGTTAAGCAATGCAACAGTTGCGAACCCAAAAGCTTCGCCAGCAATTACCACTAAGTATTACTTGAGAACTGCCAATGATACCTGTGTTGGAATTGATTCGGTTATTGTAACTGTGAATCCAATAATAACAGCGGCTTTTTCTTCAACTACTATATGTTTGAATGATTCCACTGCCTTTACAGATTTATCAACAATAACTGCAGGAGGAAGTATAACCAATTGGAGTTGGGATTTTGGAGATGGTTCAGCAATAGTGACTGCTCAAAGTCCTAAACATTTATACTTAACAGCAGGAACATTTAATGTGAAACTAGTCGTTACCTCTGATGTTGGTTGTAAAGATTCGATCACTAATGTAATCACTGTTCATCCTAATCCAACTGCTGATGCAGGACCGGACTTTACAATCTGTTTTGCAGATACCATTAATATTGGTGGTTCGCCAACAGGAGATCCGGCCAATACTTTTGCTTGGAGTCCGATCACAGGATTGAGTAATGCAACATTGGCGAACCCAGATGCATTCCCAATAGTAACCACGAAATATTATGTTACAGTTACAGATGGAAATGGATGTTTTGGGATCGATTCGATGGTTGTTACTGTGAATCCACTTCCTATAGTGGATGCAGGAAATGATGTGACGATTTGTGAACAAGAAGAAACTCAACTGACCGCAACCGGAGCAGTAAATTATACGTGGACTCCAATAACTGGACTGTCCAATGCTACAATTGCCAATCCAATTGCTAGTCCCATTGCAACCACTAAGTATTATGTGACCGGCGTAGATGCTAATGGTTGTGAAAATAGTGATTCATTAACAGTATTCGTAAATCCAAGACCTGTAGCTTTGTTTGAGGCAGATACTGTTTGTCAAGGAGCAGTGACAACGTTTACTGACCTTTCAACTGTTGCAACAGGAACTATTACTGGTTGGGACTGGGATTTTGGGGATGGAATGGGAACTTCTACTTTGGCTTCTCCAACTTATACGTATGGAACTCATGGAGTATTTAATGTTCAATTGATTGTAACTTCTAATTTAGCATGTAGCGATACCTTTAATTTAAATATTCAAGTGGATACATTGCCATTAACGAATGCGGGGCCAGACATTACTTATTGTTTCGGTGATACCGCACAAATAAATGCAACGGGAGCATTAACTTATATTTGGACACCAGTAACTGGATTAAGTAATCCAACCATCCCAAATCCAAAAGTGTTTACAACTACCACCACTACCTATACGGTGATTGGAATTGGAGCAAATGGATGTTTTAAATCAGATCGAATCACAGTTACTGTAAATCCATTGCCAGTGATTGATGCAGGAAATGACTTGGCGGTTTGCTTGGGCGATACTGTAATTTTAGGTGGTATTCCTACAGGTCCTGTTGGAGCGAAATATACATGGACACCTTCCACACAGTTGAACTTCGATACCGTTCAGAATCCAATCTGCTCTCCTTTGGTAACTACAACGTATTATTTAGAAGTAGAAGATGGAAATTCATGTATTGCGAGAGATTCAATAATTGTTACTGTAAATCCATTGCCAGTTGTTGCTGTAGGAGTTGATACTACCATGTGTAAGGGAGATATCGTTCAATTGCAAGCTTCAGGAGCCGTAACATACTCTTGGAGTCCAATTATTGGGTTGAATGATCCGTTTATTTCTAATCCAATTGCATTCCCAGATACGACTACTATTTATGTGGTTACAGGAACCGATATTAACGGATGTTTTGACACAGATACAGTAATCGTAGAAGTATTTGATGTGACTATTTCTGATCTTGAAATTTGTGAAGGGGAATCGGTTGAATTAAATCCTATTCTTTCTGGAGACACCGTTGGAATAACTTATTTATGGTCACCTGCAGCAGATTTAAGTGATGCGACAGTTCGGAATCCAATTGCAAATCCATTGGTAAAAACGAAATATTTCGTAGAAGTGAGAAATGCTGCTGGATGTTTTGATGTGGATAGTATGATTATAGAGGTGAAACCAAACCCAATTGCTGATTTTGATTTGGACTTTACACCTGAATGTTCAGGGCTTGTCACTTTAGTGGATAATAAATCCATTAATGGAATTGATTACAGATGGATTGTAAACAATTCGACTGATACAGTGGATGGTTTTGAACCGCAGTTGGATTTTAATTTCAATAGTGAAAATGTATTGACGTTGATAGCTCAGAATTTAACTTGCTACGATACATTAACCAAAGCAATCAATATTGGAAACATCGATAATTACTTGGAGTTGGTTCAAACCAATGTGTTCTCTCCAAACGGGGATGGAATTAACGATGTATTTAGAATCAATTATAAGGGTGATTTAGCCAATTGTGTTGAGGTAACTATATTTAACCGATGGGGAGAAATTGTCTACACCTCAAACACTGAAAAAAGTGGATGGGATGGTAGAACCCAAAGTGGAGATAAAGCTGCGCCTGGAACCTATTTCTATGTGATCGAATTGCAAGATGCACAAGTGAAAGGAAGTGTATTCTTGACGAGATAAAATAATATGAATGATTAGAAACCGCCTCTATTCGCTGTAGTGAAAGAGGCGGTTTTTTAGTATAATAAATTTCAAACATGACATTTAATAAACTGACGCCTTCTGCAATTGATTATTTAATTTCAATTTGTCCGTCTCATACTTTAAAAGGAGAAGAACAATTTGAGCAGTATACCCATGATTACACCGAGGATTTAGTTTTTGAACCTGAATTGGTTTTAAAACCAAAAGAGGTCGCTGAGGTTTCAAAAATTTTAAAGTATTGTAATGAACATTCCATTTGTGTTACTCCAAGAGGAGCGGGTACTGGGTTAAGCGGTGGCGCATTGGCAGTGAAAGGTGGTGTACTAATTTCTTCTGAGAACTTAAATAGAATTTTAACGATAGATGAAGATAATTTGCAGGTGACCATCGAGCCTGGAGTAATTACTGAAGTATTGCAAAATGCAGTCAAAGAAAAAGGATTGTTTTACCCTCCGGATCCGGCAAGCAAAGGGAGTTGCTTTATCGGTGGAAATATAGCCGAGAATTCAGGAGGTCCGAAAGCAGTTAAGTATGGAGTAGTTAAAGATTATGTGTTAAATCTAGAATTGGTATTGCCAAATGGTGAAATCATTTGGACAGGAGCCAATGTGCTAAAGAATGCGACAGGTTATAACTTGACACAACTAATTGTTGGGAGTGAAGGGACGTTGGGGTTTGTTACTAAAATCGTTTTAAGATTGATTCCTCATCCGCAATTTGACGCTTTGATGTTAGTGCCATTCAATACCATTGAAGATGCCGCAAAAGCTGTTTCTGCCATTTTTAAAACAGGTGTAGTTCCTTCAGCAATGGAATTAATGGAACGAGATGCTATTTTAATGGCGCAAGATTTTATCGGTGATTATAGTTTGAAATTAGAACCCCAGACTCAAGCTCATTTATTAATTGAAGTTGATGGAAATGAAGAAGCTACTTTAATGAGTGAGTTGGAGAAAATTTATAGCATTATTGAGCAATTTGATTGTGGGGAAGTATTGATGGCAGATAATGAAGCACAGAAAAATAATTTGTGGCGGTTAAGACGAGTAGTGGGAGAAGCGGTTAAAAAACAATCCATTTACAAAGAAGAAGACACAGTGGTTCCTCGTGCTGCTTTGCCTGAATTACTTAAAATTGTGAAGTCAATTGGTGCTGAATATGGCTTTCGATCGGTGTGTTATGGACATGCAGGTGATGGAAATTTGCACATCAATATATTAAAGGATGACTTGAGTGATGAATTTTGGAATACGAAGCTTTCTTCTGCCATTCGTCAACTTTTTATAGAGGTCAAACGAATGGGAGGAACTATTTCAGGAGAGCACGGAATCGGATTGGTGCAAAAAGAATATATGGACATTCTATTTAACACCACTCATATCGAATTGATGAAAGGTATAAAAAAAGTTTTTGACCCCAATGGGATTATGAATCCAGGTAAAATATGGATGTAAAAAAAGGGAAGCGCGTTATTAGCTCACTTCCCTTTTCGATTATTTTGTTAGAATTATCTTTTTGGAAACCATTCCACTATTCGTTGGAATCGAAATGAAATAAATTCCACTTTCTAATTCAGAGATATTGAACTGTTGTTGCGAATTTAATACCTGAAATTCCTTTATTAATTGTCCGGTAATGGAACGAACAGAAACTGTCGAATTTAAGTTTTCGTTATTCAGGTTTAATGTGAATATTCCTTGAGAAGGATTGGGGTAGATAGAAAAACCATTTTGCTTGTTCTCGATAATACTAGTTGGAATGCATGGATTTACATTGATATCAAATGTAAAATTAGTGACACCACAGTTTTGGTCATCCAGTTGTATAGTGGGGTGGTAAGTTCCTGCTGTGTTCGGACTACCTAATATCCACTTAAAATTGACAGTACGACCTGTGGTAGTAAGTTTAGCCAAAGGCAATGTTTGTAAAAGACGAGCTCTTACATTTTGGTTGGCATCAAGGTCAGTAATATTGGCAAAAAAGTCTATGGTGTCGCCTAAACAAGCGGTTATAGAATAGTTGTTTGTATTATTAATACCACTTAAAGAAGGATTATGATTTGTAGCAACATTGTCGATCACCTCGATTGCCCACTCTCGTTGACTTTTTCCGGCTAACTGTCCATTTTTATATTCCGAAACAAGCACATTTATAAGGTATTTTCCATTAGCTGTAGGATTAACTGTTAAAACTCCGGTTGATGGATTTAAAGTAGAGGTTCCATTTGGGCCAAAAGGATCATTGGTTGTGTATCCTGAGGGATAGTTTCCCGAAGCATCCGCAAAAGCGTAAACTAGGGAGTCCCCATTTATATCTGAAGCAGATAAATCGATATCGGTAGCGCTATTTTTTTGTGCAAATCGAATCACAGAAGTATTAAACTGAGCGGAAGTATTTTGACGACTAAAAAATAAAATCTCTGCTTTAACTTCCTCCATTCCAACTGGGCTTTGCAGATTGTTGCGCGGAGGCATGCAGCATGGACCATCAAGAGTTAAGACCACCCCATTACAATTGAGTGAGGGGAATGTAAATTGTGTTTTGTATTCGACGATAATATGCGGATCAATTAGAGAGCAAGATATATTAGAGGCATAATTGGTGTCATATTGTAGTTGTAAACTTCCTAAAGAGCAATTGTTTCTATAGTCAACGGTTAAGTTTGGACGAATGATTGGATTGCCTGCAACGTATGCAATAAATGAAGTGACTCTTATTTCATAGGTGCTGCCAGTTAAATGTTTGTATGAAATTTCAGCACCGATAAAGTCAGAAGCAATGGCTTGGGTGAATAGAAAACCTGTTAAGAGAAGAGATAATATAATTTTTTTCATGGTTTTATAGATTGTTTTTTTACTAGGACGTTGATGAGGTGGAAGAAGTTGCCTAAAATTGAGGATGAAGTTGAGATAAACAAAAAAAGCAGCAAGTTTTTCAACTCGCTGCTTTTCTAAAAAGTGCCCCGAACGGGATTCGAACCTGCACATCCATACGGACACATGGCCCTCAACCATGCCTGTCTACCAGTTTCAGCACCGGGGCAATTTCGTTTAAAGATAAACGATTCTGCTTAAATCAAAAAAAGGACAGATAAAAATATCCGTCCTTTTTTTGTGACTTGTCTGGGGTTCGAACCCAGGACCCCATCCTTAAAAGGGATGTGCTCTACCAGCTGAGCTAACAAGTCCTGCTTTGTTAAGCGGTTGCAAATATAAAGCGATTATTCAAATTGACAAAGCGGAATCGACTGATTTTTTTCTTTTTTTTAATCTTTTTTTTAAGTCCCTTTTATAAAGGGGTTTACTTTATGATTTTTGTGCGCTCAAAGGGCTTGTTTCGGTCAAAAAGGTAGCGATAGGTGCATAAAGTACGCAACTTATCCGCTCCTAAATTCTCAATAACGTGAATCATCTTCGGATTAAAGTCACCAATCCAGGTAATCACCGCTTCTTTGTATTTACTTTTTATCGCCACTTGCTTCTTGATGCTGTTAAATAATGCACCTTCTAGTCCTTTACTTTGATGATCTGGATCAATACCAAAAGCCAACCCAAAGAATGTATCACAAACCCCCATTTTTTGATAGAGTAAAAATTTCAATTTTCCCCACCAATTAAAATTGTCACCCACTCGTTTGAAGATTTGATTGATCTCGGGCAATGCAATAAAAAATCCAACAGGAATTCCTTTGAAATATGCAAAATGAATTAAGTCTTCATCAAGAATCGGCTTGATTGTTTTCATAATAATCATGGCCTGCTTTTGCTCCATTGGCTTAAAGGCTTCATGTTTTACCCAAGCTCGATTGTAGATTGTTCTAAAGTCTTCGGCATATTTATACAAATCCGATTTATCAATCGTCTTAAAGGTATATTCAGGTGATTTAGCAATTCGGTTTGCTTTATCAATTAATACTTCTGCTAGTTCATCTGTGGTATTTCTAGAGTATATGTATTGTTCGTAATACACTTTGAACCCATAATTTTCAAAGAATGAGACGTAGTATTCAGGATTGTAATTCTGACAATAATAAGGTGGAGCGGTAAAATTTTTGGTTACTAATCCCCAATATTTATCTTTTTCACCAAAGTTTATTGGTCCATCCATGGCTTCCATTCCTCTTTCTTCCAGCCATTTCTTTGCGGTATCTAGCATTAAGAAGGCAGCATCCTGATTATTGATGCATTCAAAAAATCCAATTCCACCTGTTGGCTGTTTAAACCCTTTCGAGGTTTTTTGATTAATGAAAGCCGCTAGACGACCAATGGTTTTATTGCTGCTATCTTTTAAAATCCAACGAACTGCCTCTCCATTTCTAAATAGTTTATTGGTCTTTTTGTCAAATATCTTTTCAATATCTTGACGCAAATGGGGAATCCAATTTGGGTCATTTTTATACAGTCGGTTCGGAAAGTCTAAAAACTCTTTGGTATTTTTTTTGTCGTTAACCTCAAGAATATTCATTGGAAGTGTACATTTACGTAATTATTTCTAACAGCAAAGAAATACACTTTATCTTTATTTTCAAATAAAGTCATACTATGAAAGGTAAGGTCGTCATCGTAACGGGCGCAACTTCTGGAATCGGCAAAGCAACTGCGGAGTACTTCGGTCTGAATGGCAGTAAGGTAGCTATTGTAGCTCGCCATGCAGAAAATGTGGAAACTACTGTAAATACTTTTAAATCCAAAGGTGTTGATTGCATAGGTATAGTTGCTGATGTTGGCATTAAAGCTGACTGTAAACGATTAGTTGATGAAACGATTGCTGCTTTTCAGTCTATAGATGTGTTGATTAACAATGCTGGCATCTCAATGAGGGCACTTTTTGTAGAAGCTGATATCAGCGTCATCGAAAAAGTGATGCAAGTTAATTTCTGGGGAACAGTCTACGCTACTAAATACGCACTTCCGCATATTTTAAAGAATGGAGGTTCTGTAGTTGGTGTTTCTTCGGTTGGTGGATTAATTGGTTTGCCTGCAAGAACTGGTTATTCTGCCTCTAAATATGCCATGCAAGGTTTTTTAAACTCACTTCGCACAGAAAATAAAAAAACAGGATTGCATGTAATGGTGGCTTGTCCAGGATTTACATCTTCTAATATTAGAAATACTGCATTGACTGCTGATGGCTCGCCACAAGGCACTTCTCCAAGAGAAGAAGGTAAAATGATGAGCGCCGAAAAGGTAGCAGGATATATTTATAGAGGTGTTACTAAACGTAAAAGAACGGTGACAATGACATTAGACGGCCTGTTAGTGCGTGGATTAAGTCGAATTTTTCCTAAACTATTTGAACGTGTAGTCTATAACACCTTAGCAAAAGAACCCAATTCTCCTTTTGAAAAATTAGATTAGATGAAACTTTTTATCCTTGGTTTCATGGGTTCTGGTAAAACGAAGTTGGGTAAAAAAGTAGCGCACCACCTCAATTTACCTTTTTTTGATTTAGATCAATTCATAGAGGAAAAGGAAGGAAAAACGATTACAACTATTTTTGAAGAAGGTGGCGAAGAGGGATTTCGGTTGATTGAAAAAGGTACACTTGAATCGCTTATAAATCAACATTCTAATTTTGTTTTGTCAACTGGCGGTGGAACACCTTGTTTCTTCAATAATATGGATTTAATGAATGACGTCGGTAAAACGATTTACCTTAAATTGGACCCGAATATATTATTTGGGCGGTTGAAATCAGCCCAAGCGAAACGCCCTTTAATTGCCAATCTTACTGAAGAAGAATTAAAACTATATATAGAGCAGAAGCTTTTAGAAAGAGAAATTTATTACTCAAAAGCGCAGCTTATTGCAGATGCTCCAAACCTTACGCCAAATAGAATTCTTTCACTTATTTAAGGTGAACACTATGTTTACCTGAAGGACTGAATTTGACTTCTACATGATCTTGCAAAGTAGTAGACAAAGAAGTGCCCACATAGTCTGCACTTATTGGGAAACGACGGTGATTTCGATTGACTAAAACTGCTGTAGAGAGCTTTTTTATAGGTCCATTCAGGAAATAATTCACTCCATAGATTAACGTTTTTCCTGAATTCAACACATCATCAACAACAATGATCACCTTGTCGGAAAGGTCTTTTTCGTTTATAGATAACTCAATTTTACTCTCTATCGGATTGTCTTTGTTAATTTTTAATTCAACCAATTGAATTTTAATTTTCGAGATCTTCTCCAACGTTTCACTCAATAGTTGAGCGAATTGATATCCTTTTGGTGCAATACCCGCAATAATAATCTCTTTCTCGGTATAGTTGTCCTCAAAAATTTGATAAGCAATTCTATTCACCTTTTGGATGATCTTATCATGATCTAAAATCAGAGTTTTACTAGCTGCCATATCTGTTGTTTGAATTCAAATTTAAGTCTATTTCTGAAGAATCATAAATAATTCTCTACCTGATCGTGGTTTTATACTGTTGTGACTTTCTACTAATGTTTTAATCTTAAACAACGGTTCGAAGTAGGTTAGGTATTCTTTTCGAGTTCCTCCAAATGGAGGACTGTTTTCGCCAAAATCTTCGCTCCACAGTAATCCTACTAATTTTCCGTTTGGAGCAAGTAAACCAAAAGTTTTCTCAGCGTAATGCTTTCGCAATGTTCGGTCAATTGCGCAAAAAAAAGTTTGTTCAACGATCAAATCATAGGTTCCTTCATGGTCAAAATAATTTCCTTCAATGAGGTAATTCTCAGAAATAGTAGGATTATTCTTCTTGAAATTAGCCAATGCTGTTGGCGATAAATCAATTAAGTATGAGTTAGTAAAGCCATTCTCATGTAAGTAGGCTAATTCGTACGCATTTCCACCACCAGGAATCAGAATTCTAAGACTCTTATCTTTTAATTGATCAATGTATTCTTTTAGAGCAGGACTAACACCGCCCAAATCCCAACCGGTTTGACCTTCTTGATATCGATTGTCCCAATAAGTTTTATCTAGTTTGGCTTTCATCTTCTTTCTAATAACACCACATTTTCTATATGATGTGTGTGTGGGAACATGTCGACTGCTTGTACTTTTATGACTTTGTAATTTACGTCTAACGCTTGTAAGTCTCTTGCTTGGGTTGCTGGGTTACAACTCACATAGACAATTCGTTCTGGATTCATTTCCAACATTCGCTCAACTACTGAAGGGTGCATCCCTGCTCTCGGAGGATCTGTAATGATGACATCAGGTTTTCCATTTTTTGTTACAAAATCTGCTGTCAACACATCCTTCATATCTCCTGCAAAAAACGCAGTATTACTAATTCCATTCAATTCAGAATTGTGTTTGGCATCCTCAATCGCTTCTGGTACATATTCTACTCCGACCACTTTTTTAGCTGATTTCGCAACATAATTCGCGATGGTTCCTGTTCCAGTATATAAATCGTAAACCGTTTGATCCGATTGGATATTTGCGAATTTAGCCGTGATTTGATATAAGTTTTCTGCTTGTTCTGAGTTGGTTTGATAGAAGGATTTAGGGCCGACTTTAAATTGAATCTTTTTAGTTGGATCTTGAAAGTCAGTCATCGCTTCTAGCATGTGGTCATTCCCCTTGAATGTTATCACTTCTTGGTCGCCAATCGTGTCATTTGCTTTTCCATTGATCACATACAACAAACTAGTGATCTGTGGGAATTCATCTGCCAAATGCTGCATCAGGCCAATTCTATTTTCTTTTTCTTCCTGAAAGAAAACCACGATCACCATTAATTCACCTGTTGATGAAGTTCTGATAATCAGATTTCGCAGTAAACCATGTTGATCACGGATGTCGAAAAAAGAGAGATTGTTCGCTTTCGCATAGGCTCTGACTGCTAAGCGAATCTGATTGGAGGGATCAGATTGCAAATAACAATGGTTGATGTCCAGTACTTTATCAAATCGACCTGGAACGTGAAATCCCAAGCCATCTTGGTCCAATTCATTTTCTTCTGCAATCTCTTCCTCTGTAAACCATCGTTTGTTAGAGAAAGTATATTCTAATTTATTACGGTAATAAGTTGTTTTAGGCGCTCCAAGGATGGGTTCAAATTCAGGTAAATCTATTTTTGCTAAACGCTCTAAATTGTCTTTCACTTGCTTGGCTTTATAGCCCAATTGATCTTCATAAGAAAGGAATTGCCACTTGCAGCCACCGCAAGTTCCAAAATGCTCGCAGAATGGTTCTACACGTTTTTCAGAATATTTATGAAATTTGATGGCTTTGCCTTCAACGTAGTTTCTTTTCTTTTTTGTGACTTGGATGTCTACCACATCGCCTGGAACAGCATTGCTCAAGAAGATCACTAAATCATCTACTTTCGCTAATGTTTTACCTTCGGCAACTGCATCCAAAACAGTCACATTTTCCATTATTGGAATATGTTTTCTTATTCTTCTTCCCATGGGCGCAAAATTACTTTTTTAAGAGGGGTTTTAATAATCGGATTGCTTAGTTCCTTAAAAAAATGATTTTAAAGAAATATTCATCCATTAATTCGAATTATTCAACTGATTTAATCGGTTGACTACTTCAGGAATTCCTGGTTGTATATTTTGAATGGCATCCAATGCTGCTCTTTCATTGACATATTCGCCCATTTGACCATAAGCGATGGCCATATTGAAATAAGCATCTACATTATTAGGGTCGATTTGCAAAGCTTTCTGATAATATTTAATGGCTTCTGCTGGTCGACCCAAAAAGCCTTCAGAGGTACCAATAAAATTATAGGCTTCTATGTTGGACGGATCTAACTCTATGACCTTAAGAAAGTATTGTTTCGCAGCTTCGAAATCACCTAAAGTTCCAGCAATGTTTCCCATCAAGCTATAAGCATCAATTGTCGGGGTTGTATTCGTAAATACAATTAAATTATTGAGTGCTTCTTTTTGTTTTCCTTTGGCAACCTGAACTGTGGCCAAATTAAAATAGGCTTTAGTATAGGTTGGGTCCTTCTTTAACAATAAGTTGAAAACCTTTTCTGATAAATCAAACTGGTTATTGTATTTATAGGTCAATGCTAAATTGTTGTATGCATCCCAATACCCAGGGTAAATTTCTACTGCTCTTTGCAAGAAGAAAGCACTTTGAGTATAGAAGTTTTGTTTTGTTATTTTATTCTTTACTTCATTTCCTTGTTGGGTTAGTATGCTGCCATAATTATAATTTATTCGAGCACTCTCTTTTCCGTCTAAAATATCGGCTGAATAGAGTGTAGAGTTGTTTTTCCAATCAGCATTCCGATCGATTGTTTTGGCGCTCAACAAAGCGAGAATAGGAAGGAAGGTTAAATAAAAAATAGTTTGCTTTCGGAGGAGCAATTTGTTGAACAATAGTGCTACTATCACACAAAATGCGATGGATGGAACAAACAAGAAGCGCTCAGCAAATAAGGCCCCGATTGTAATAATCAATTGGGAAACCACAGCAATGGAAACCAGGTAAAACGCAATTAGGGCAGCGATTTGATTCTTTTTAAAAAAACCAACAATTCCAAAAATAAGTGATCCGAAGAACAACAGCACACCTGCAATCCCTTGCCAAGTGTTGAGCGCAACTATTGGAATTAAATTATACGAGTAATCGTGTAGTAATACATTTGGGAATATTAGTTTCTTTAGATATAAAACTTGTAGATAAAAAGCGGTGCCATATCTCTCAGAAAGACTTTCGGTATGCGCGGCTGGGTTGTTCAAAAGTTCAGAGAGTCCTTCGCTAACTGGTGTGGGCATCGAATTGATAATATATGAATGCCACCCATAAAATAAAGCCGAAAGTACAAGCATTAAAGCCGCAGGTTTAACGAGGTTTTCTATAGAAATGTCTTTCTTGATCCACAATAAAATTGGAATGGCTAAAAAGTAGGTAATGGCTGATTCCTTTGAAAAGAGCGCCAATGTGTAGATCGTTAATGCAAAGATGAGGTTCTTTACATGGCCTTTCTCTAGGTAATTTAACCAATGAATAGCACTCCACAGCAAGAACAAAGAAGCGAAAAGTTCATCACGACTTTTGATGTTGGCCACGACTTCTGTATGAATCGGATGTGCTGCAAACAGCAAAGAGGCAATCAAAGCGATGTATTGCCCATCAGTGCCAAATAATCTGGATAGTAATCGAAAAAGCAAGAGGACGATACATCCAAAGAGCAAGATGTTGATGAAGTGACTCACAGTTGGATTATCCTCAAAAAGTTGATACTCTAAAGCGAAGGTCAGCGGTGCCATTGGACGATACAGTCCATCATTGAAATTATTGACTCCTTGCAGTAAGTTGGTGGTCAAAATTTCATCCATTCCACTGATGCCTTGCGTCACATAATCATGGTCGAGGATTACTGCAAAATCATCGAGTGCATATTCATTTTTTAGGGTGTTTGAATAAAGAAGTACCCCAAATATAAAAGGCAGCCAATAGAGGTGTTTATTTTGGATTAGTTTTTCTAACATGGTGTCTATCTAAAATATTCCGTTCAAATATAGATATATTTGTACTTCAATTTTTGTAGAATTAAAGTAGACGAGAGATGAGTTTAACACTAGAAAAGATTAACGCTTCAAATCAAGCGATAGAGATGGAAGACAAATATGGTGCACACAACTATCATCCACTTCCGGTGGTTTTAGCGAAAGGAGAGGGTGTACATGTTTGGGATGTAGAAGGAAAGAAGTATTATGATTTTTTATCTGCTTATTCGGCTGTTAATCAAGGTCATTGTCATCCAAAAATTGTCAATGCATTAGTAGAGCAAGCGAAAACATTAACGCTGACTTCGCGAGCATTTTATAACGATGTATTGGGGCCTTTTGAAAAGTACATTACCAATTACTTTGACTATGACAAAGTGCTTCCAATGAATACAGGAGCTGAAGCTGTGGAAACAGCAATTAAATTATGCAGAAAGTGGGCATATGAAAAGAATGGAATTCATGAAGATGCTGCAAAAATTATTGTTGCAGATGGAAACTTTCATGGAAGAACCACTACGATTGTTTCGTTCTCAAACGATACAAACGCACGTAAAAATTTCGGTCCATATACTCCTGGTTTTATCAATGTTCCTTACAATGATTTAGGAGCACTTGCTGAGGCATTGAAGCAAGATAACATAGCTGGATTTTTAGTGGAGCCAATTCAAGGTGAAGCTGGTGTATTTGTTCCAGATGATAATTACATGGCTGAAGCGGCCCGTTTGTGTAAAGAAGCTGGTGTGTTATTATTGGCAGATGAAGTTCAAACTGGGATCGGCAGAACAGGAAGTCTATTGGCTGTTTGTAAAGGATGTACTTGCTCCGGGAAAACATGCGAAAGTAAGGCTGGATATAAACCTGATATTTTGATTTTAGGTAAAGCAGTTTCTGGTGGTGTTTTTCCAGTTTCAGCAGTTTTAGCCAACGACGAAGTAATGAATGTGATTAAGCCTGGTCAGCATGGTTCTACTTTTGGTGGAAACCCTCTAGGTTGTAAAGTGGCTATCGCTGCTTTGGATGTGATTGTTGATGAAGACTTGACCGCTAAAGCAGGTACTTTAGGAGATTTGTTTAGAGCCGAAATTAATAAATATGTTGAGGTGTCTAACTTGGTTTCTTTGGTTAGAGGTAGAGGATTGTTAAACGCTATTGTGATTAATGATTCAGAGGATAGTTCCACAGCTTGGGATATCTGTGTGGCCCTAAAAGAAAATGGACTATTGGCAAAACCAACTCATGGGAACATTATCCGTTTTGCTCCACCATTGGTGATGACGGAAGCAGAATTGAGAGAATGTATTGACATTATTATTTCTACGTTGAAGCAATTCGAGAAGTAAGAGAAAATAATCAGATAAACCTAAAGGTCCGCTTGGTATTTCCAAGCGGACTTTTTTTATTCTTTCAATTCCACGACATAATCTCTTTCTTCAAAAATACCTTCTTTCACTTTAGACAAATCCATGTCTTTATAAAGCATTTGTGCTGGTCGACCATTAAAGGAGACTTTGACTTTGGCTTTTACTTCAATGTTTCGAAGTCCTTTTTTTTCTGCTGTTTCTCGAATAGCTTTTGCTAGTTGAACTCCAGTTTCAGGATGCATACTCAACAAACGTAATTGATCGTCATTCAAACCAAAGCTTCTTAAATCCACATTGATGACTTCTTTTTTGTCATAATTCATCACGGCAAATTCGAGTTGCTCCGTTTTTCTAGCTTGGATTTTCATCCGCCACGAAAAATATTGAGCTTTACCAGTCCATTCTGTATTTCCTTCAAAAAGTAAATGCCGAAACGGCAATGCAAGCTGAATGATGAAATAAATGGCCAATCCGATAATCACTTTTTTATTGAAGGCAAAGCTTTCAGTTGCATTAGATTGAACTGTTTTTAAAGTTGGTAAGTATTTGGTAAGAAAACTTCTGAAAGTGTCTGGTTCGATGAATAAAACCAATGCGCCCATCATCAAGAAAGGAAAAATATTGATGTCGTCAAACAGCCATGCATTCATAATATTGAAAATTAGCGCAGCGATAAGCGCCAGTTTTCGTGTCGGTTTGTAGAATAAAAGAAATCCAATGATTAGATCGAATGCTAATCCTCCATAACTGATAAAATAAATGGCAGCCTCAGATTGCAACATTGAACTCATTGCTGAGCTCGCAGCTTTCTGCTCTAAAATGGTTTTGACTGGTTCCATTTTAATCAACCAATCAGAGTTGATTTTGGCGATGCCTCCATAAAAATAAACAATCACTAATTGCAATTGGAACAATACTAACTGCCAGTTAGGGATATGCTTCGTTGATCCCTTTTTAATACTCAAAGCTTCGTCAGAAGAGGTGATTGCAAAAAAAGCAGCCAATAAACAGATCAAGTATAAGTGGTTGTTGTAGTAGGCTTTATCTATTAGTAGGATGTAGCTAAATACAAAGAAAATATACCAAGAAGCTACTTTCAAGTATTTGCCAATAATCATAAATACAGAAGCCACAAGCAAGCCAATGACCAAAATAGAAAGTAAACCTTTTGGTAACGGTTGGATAAAAGTGGCAAAATCATAATTGAAATGAACCTGCGGACTTGTAAGAAATACAGATACAAAATTGATCTTTAAAAGGTAAAGCGACTCCCATAAAAAGCAGATTCCGAATACAATTCGAAAGAAGCTTAATGTGATTGGATCTTTGGGCTGGAATAATAATTTTTTCAACGGTGTAGATTTTGAACGTTGAAGATAAATATTATCCTATATAGTTTTAACTTTTTTCTGATAATTCATCAAAACCACCGCCAAAAGGATCAATACAATTCCCATCCATTGCGATGGAATTATATTTTCATTGAGCACGATATAGGCCATGATTACTGAGATTGGAAGTTCAACTGCACCAACAATAGTTCCGGCTGCTGTACCCGCAGAAGGCATTCCATATGCAAAAAGAATGGGAGGTAACACGGTGCCGAATAGGGCTAACGGAATTCCGTAGGAGATAAAAATATTAGTATTGAAGTTGCCTGTATAAGCAATCAATCCATAAATAAAGATGATCACAAACCCTCCACTCAGCATCCAAAAACTACGGTGCAGTGCCTTCATATTTAATGCAACTTTGCCAGATGTATACACTGTAATAGTGTAGGAGATAGAAGCCAAGAAGCCGAATAAAAATCCCAATCCATTCAATTCATCTAAAGAAGTATTGAAGATTTTAGCAGAGAGTGCGGTTCCAATAAGCACTACTATTGCGGCCACTATTTTCTGCTTAGAAGGTTTTTTACGTTCAATCAGCCATTCTACAATGACACCCATCCAAGTGCTTTGCATCAGCAAAACGATGGCAATGGAAACATCGATGTTTTTTACACACAAATAATAGAGCACACTGGTAAGTCCCATGGATGTCCCGGCAATCATTAGTTTTCGTTTAGAAGCGATACTAGGAGTAGCTTTTATTTGTTTTTTGCTGGTTAGTAATACGATTCCTAATAAAGCAACCCATCCGATCGCGAATTGAGAGAAGGTGATTTCTAAAGTGCTGAAGCCATTGTTGTACGCCACCTTTACAATGGTGGCCAATACACCATAACTGCATGCTCCTAAGAACACTAAAAATACTCCCCAATAAATCGATTTTCGCATAGTCATTGAATCAAAACAGCCGATAAAGATACCCTTATCGGCTGGATTACAAGTTATATAAAATTAGATAAGTTTATGTAAGTCTTGTCAATTATTTAATTTCTCTATATCAGTAGTGCTCCTCAAAAAGGAAACCCGATTGTCGAAGGCAAGAAAAATTGATATATTGATTCATCGATAAATTGATATATTGAATCTAATAACTCATTTCTATGATTTTCTCTACGTCACTCGGAGTGATTTCTTTTCGTTCGCCCATGGCTACCCAACCTCTTTCTTCAAAACGACCTTTGATTAATTGAGCGAATCCTTCATAGTCTTTAGTATATTCAGACAGTTTGGTAGAGATCTCCATTTCATGGAAGAAATCTACTGTTTTTTCTATTGCTTGTTCTGCTTTTTCTAAAGTACTTCCTGAAGATATTCCCCAAACACGTTCGCCATACTGAGCTAATTTTTCCTTCTTACCTTCTAGTTTGTAGCGGTATAAATTAGGACCAATAATCGCTAAAGTTCTAGCATGGTCAATTTCAAATGCAGCGGTTAATTCATGACCAATTCCATGTGTTGCCCAATCGGTAGGAACGCCTTTTTGGATTAAACCATTCAGCGCCATTGTGCAGCACCACATAAAGTTACTCGCCGCCTCATAGTCAGATGTGTCTTTGATGATTTTTGGAGCAGTTTCTACCAAGGTCTGTAAAATTCCTTCTGCAATTCGATCTTGTAAATGAGCGCCTGCTGGATAGGTAATGTATTGTTCCAAAACGTGCGTAAAGGCATCGGTGATTCCGTTTACAATTTGTCGTTTCGGGATAGAAGCAATCACCTGTGGATCTAACACAGAGAATTGTGGAAATAAACCTGGACCGCCCATGCCTAATTTTTCTTTGGTTTCCTCATTTGAAACCACTGCACCAGAGTTCATTTCTGAACCCGTTGCCGGTAAGGTTAACACGGTTCCAAATGGCATTCCCACTTCAGTTCGAATTGATTTTTTCAGGATATCCCAAGGATTGTCGCCTTCATATAATGCAGCGCTTGATAAGAATTTAGTGCCATCAATTACGGACCCACCACCAACTGCTAATAAAAACGTGATGTTTTCAGATTTGATCACCTCTAAAGCTCTCAATAAAGTGTGGTATTTTGGATTGGCTTCTATTCCTCCAAATTCTATCACAGAATGCTTGCTTAATGCATTTGTAACTTGGTCATAAATGCCATTTTTCTTAATGCTTCCGCCTCCGTATAGCATTAATACTTTTGCATCGGTAGGGATTTCTGTTGCTATTTTTTCTATTTGACCTTTGCCAAATATGATTTTTGTTGGATTCTTATATTCGAAATTTAACATGTCTTTTTTTGTATTAAATGATACAATAAAGGTACACGTTATGCGAAGAATTGTTTTGTCAAGAAAGCTTAAAAAAGCAAGAAATGAAATTAGTCGAAAACAAAAAGGCCCTTGATTTTAACAATCAAAGGCCTTTCAAATTTATATGGTTGATCTATTAATAATAAATCAATCTTCTCACTTTAGAAATATATTTCGCTAAACGAATTACTTGTTTCGTGTATCCAAACTCATTGTCATACCATACATATAGCACAACATTCTTCTTGTCTGGAGAAACAATCGTAGCAGGGCTATCAAATACTGAACAGCAAGAGTTACCAACGATATCAGAAGAAACCAATTCAGGATCTACTGAGTAGTAAATCTGATTCACTAAATTTCCTTCCAATGCTGCATTTCTCATTACTTCATTCACTTCTTCGAAAGAGGTTTCAGTTTTTAACGAAAGATTCATGATCGCTAAAGATCCGTTTGGAGTAGGAACTCGCACTGCATTCGCAGTTAATTTGTCTTGCAATTGAGGCAATACTTTAGTTACCGCTTTTCCGGCACCTGTTTCAGTAATGACCATGTTGATTGCTGCAGAACGACCTCTTCGAGTGCTGCTGTGCATATTGTCCAATAAGTTTTGGTCATTGGTATAAGCATGCACTGTTTCGATGTGGCCTTTTTCGATTTTGAATTTATCCTCAATTACTTTCAATACTGGAACGATAGCGTTGGTAGTACAAGAAGCAGCAGAATAAATGTTTTCTTTTTCGATGTCAGTTTCACCTTGGTTTACACCGTATACAATGTTTGGAATTTCTTTACCAGGAGCAGTTAAAATAACACGCTCTACGCCTTTAGATTTCAAGTGTCTGCTCAATGCAGTTCTATCTTTAAAAACTCCAGTATTGTCAATTACTAATGCATTATTGATTCCATAAGCAGTGTAATCAATCTCGTCTGGGTTATTTCCGTTGATCATTTGAATCACTTGACCATTAACAGTCATTGTGCGTTCAGCAGCATCCACTTCTACAATTCCTTCAAAAGCGCCATGAACAGAGTCATTTCTCAATAATGCGGCTCTTTTTTCTAAAGCGGCCTCGTTGTCACCTCTTGTTACAATCGCTCTTAATCTCAATTGTTGACCTTTTCCAGCTTGTTTAATTAGCTCTCTTGCTGCGATACGGCCAATACGACCAAATCCATAAAGGATCACATCTCTCGGTTCTAACTGACTTTTTTCTTGTCCAATCATTCCTTCTAACTTATTAGCTATGAAGTCTGATTTAGTAGCGAAGTTTTCTTCTTCTGCTAACCACTCACTCGCTAACTTACCAATGTCAATTTTAGAAGGAGCTAAGTCTAACTTTAAAAGCTCTTTTGCCAATTCGTTGGTTTCGTAGATACTTACTTTACTGTTGGTAAAGTTTTGAGTGGTGTTGTGCAATTTCAATACTTCAGAAACACTTTCATCAACTAAAGTGTGACGGAATAATACCAATTCAACTGATTTGTTATAAAGTAAATTGCCGATTGAATTGATTAACTCTACCGCCTGCATTTTGTGGTCGATCCAGTTGTTCAATTCGCTTTCAAATTCACTCGTAACCACAGGTTTTCTCATTTCTGTGCTCATAATTAATATGTTAGATTTGTATGTGTGAAAAAAATAATTTCAATTCATTAACCCAAGTAGTCCTTTAATAAGTTGCTTCTTGAGGTGTGTTTTAATTTATTAATTGCTTTTTCTTTTATTTGTCTTACTCGTTCTCTAGTCAATTCAAAACGCTCTCCGATTTCTTCCAATGACAAGCAATGCTTGCAATTGATGCCATAAAATAATTTCAATATTTCACGCTCTCTTGCTGTTAATGTAGCTAAGCTGCGCTCCACTTCATTGCAAAGGGATTCGTTCATCAATAAATTGTCAGAACTCAAACAATCGAAATCTTGCAAAACATCCAACAGAGTTCCATCTTCTCCTTCACTAAAAGGGGCATCAACTGATACACTTCTACCTGAAACTTTCATTGATTCTTCTATTTTATCTTCAGGTAATTCTAAGATGTTTGCTAATTCATCGGCAGTAGGAGGTCGCTCAAATTCTTGTTCTAGCTGCGAAAATGCTTTTCTTATTTTGTTGATTGATCCCACTTGATTCAGCGGTAACCGTACAATTCTAGATTGATCTGCAATCGCCTGTAAAATAGATTGTCTAATCCACCAAACGGCATAAGAAATAAACTTAAACCCTCTTGTTTCATCAAATTTCTGAGCAGCCTTAATCAAACCTAAGTTTCCTTCGTTGATTAAGTCTGGTAGTGTTAAGCCTTGATTTTGATATTGCTTAGATACAGAAACGACAAATCGTAAGTTAGCCAATACCAGCTTATCCAATGCAACTTGATCTCCTTCTCGAATTCGAACAGCCAGTTCGACTTCTTCTTCAGCATTAATAAGACCTTCTTTGGAAATGTCTTGAAGATACTTCTCTAAAGAAGCACTCTCTCTGTTAGTTATAGACTTGGTTATCTTTAGCTGACGCATTCAATAAAGTTTGATTTGCCCCTAAAATTGGGAATGCAAATGTACTTTTTTTACTTCGATTAAATCAATATTGCTTCAATTAGTCTATATGTTCAATTTGTGAATGGACAATTTATCAATGATTCAATGAAACAATATTTCAAAGTAGTGTATCGGTAATTAATTTTCAGGTTTATGGAATTTATCCAATTGCTGAATATATAAGAAATTAATAATTTATTAGCCTTTTTTAATTGTTTAAAACTTGTTGTAGTTCTGAAGCTTACTGTTTACAAGGAAATTTTGAATGTATAGGCTAATATTTTTAAGTATTGGTTATAAGTTGATTGAGACGACTGTTTTTTTAACTATTTTTAAGCTTCAAACCTACTCACTTTTATCAAGATGACTGTCAGCACTTTTATTCACTTTCGTTTTTCTACGCTAAAAAGGCTGCATCTCAAAGTAGGTAGTATTTTCTCACTCAATTATCGAATTCTATTCTTAATTAATAACACCACCAATTATATCTTTTTAGGTAAAGGCAATTATGTTTAATGAAGAGAATACTAGTAAAAAACTCTTATGATATTATTAAATAGAACCAAAACTTTACAACATGATGAATAAAAATAAATTACTGCAATTAAGCTTTATTTTGCTTGCAGTATTCACCTTAAATAGTTTTACAACGTATGCTCAATCGGGCGAAAGTTGTGATGATGCGATTGAACTCTTAGAGTCCGAACTTCAAGAACACACATTTCAAGATAGTCACGAATTTATTTATCTCAATTTTACTTCGTTTGCTGATAGTTTAGAGTTATTAATAAGCGAAGCATCTAACTCTCCTCAGGCTGAAATAAATTCTCTTAAGTTATATCAATTAGAAGATTGTGGAAATCTTGAATTGGTATATGAAAAATATTTAGTGGATAGTAGTCCATTGAGTTATTTCCTATTCCCAGATTTGTACACTAGTGGAAATTACCTAATAGAAATAGGAAGAGATCCAAGTCTAGGTTTAAATAATGCGTATTTTCAAACACAATTAATTGCGAGTAATATTTACCCTTGCCCTGCAACTTACACTCAAACTTGTGGCAATTTATTGAAGAATGGAGGATTTGAATATACAAAACGTGATTTCGGAACTAACTCAAATGGATACGGCCGAGCTTACGGAGTTCAAGATGGATGGCTATGTGAGTGGGAAGCTGCTTTCCATAACCCAACATATGAGAATATTTCAAATCCATATGTATCTGTATGGTTTGAAGTGTTTCCTGGTGGTGTTGTAGAACATTTAGAAGGAATGAAAACAAACGTAGCCATACAAAGTGGAAAAACTTACCTTATTACTTGTTCTTTGAGAGTCGCTAGTTTATCAAACGGAGGAATGCCAGAACAATTCAATCTATTTTTTGTTAATCAATCAACATTAAATACTTACACTGGGTATCCTGATCCTGAAATTGATCAAGCTGCAAAAGGTTATTCACCCACATTAATTGGACAAAAGGCTTCTTTTTATGATTATTATGTAGATCAAACTTATTTACCTGTAATTGGAAGTTGGAAAGTGTTTTCAGTTTGTGTTGAAGCCAATAGTAATTATGATAGACTTTTGATTTTTCCTGAATCCATTAATCTATCTTATCCATTTCACCATCAAATTGATGTGGATGATGTATCCATGAGAGAATTAACTTTAGATGCAGGGCCAGACTATTATTGTGAGAGCGCGCCTGTAACTATTGGACCAAGCTGTGTAATACCGGGTGCTATTTACACTTGGACTCCAAGTGCAGGTTTAAGTAATCCAAACATCCCTAACCCAACAGCTGCTCCAACAGAGAATACAGAATATACATTAACAATGAGTTTTGCAGGTTCTAGTTGCACCATTACTGATAAAGTAGAAGTTTATAATATAGCACCTTCTGAAATTCCTGATGGAGCCGATGTTGACTGGATAAAACTTAATCTTCCATATACTATAGGACAAACGAATACACTTGAAACTTCAGATAATTTTGTTATTGTCTCAGGAATGGAGTTGAAAATTATGGGCAATTTTTCTGTAGATGAAAATTTTGCTTTTCGGGACTGTAAAATTTTAATGGCAGAAGATGCAAGAATTGATGTCAATGATGGCGGATTCGTAATTGATGGTTTTGCTGCACCAGGCACTACTAACAGGTATATTAAATCCTGTGATCCAGATAAATTTTGGGATGGAATTTATGTCAATAAAACCGTTTCGAATAATGCACACATCCTTATTTTTGACAACCAGTTTTGGAGATTTAAACCAGAATTATACAATTCAAGATTATTGTTTGCCAATTCAAAAAATGGAATTGTATTATACAATGGACCTAGAGCATTAGTATCGTGTGTAACGTTTGATAGAAATGACAGGGTACTAGATGTAAAACCATATGCTAACATCTCAAATGAAATTGGCCTCTTCTTTAATTCTGTAGCTAGTTCAGAACCACTTTTATCTCCTTCAAGCACTTTGTATTATCCTACTACATCTATCAAAATGGACAATGTTACAAGAACTACAAATGATAGCATCTATTTTTGGTCAAATAGTTTTGATGGAACGGGCGGAACTGTTAATATCATCAATTCTGACCTATATTCTAGACGAGATACATTTGAGCACTTTAATAATTCTTTATTTAGTAACCCTAGTCTTTTAAAACAAGAAAATGCTGTTTTAATTCAAGGAGGTAGTGGTGCAGGAGAAACAGTAGAGTTTGATCAAGCTGAATTTTACAGTAATTTAATAAGCATTAATTCTGAAGAAAATGTAGAATTACATTTGAATGAGGTTACTGTTAACTATAAAAATCTGCCAAGTTCAGGCCCAGTAGCAATGCCAATTATCCCAGGGTCTAAGTTTTTAAAAATGGTGGGCAACTCAAGTGATGTTAGTTTGAAACCAATACCGAAACCATTTAGACCTTTGGTGAATTCTAAAATTTACAATGTAGAAACAGGGTTCCAGATAAATGATTGTATAAATGTAAAGATAGAAAGCTTTGATATAGATTTAGAATACCAAGGAAGCGGAATAAGCAACTATACCTTAAAAACAAATACCAACAGCACAGGTATTGTTTACAATAACTTTGGAATACAAGCTAACTACATTGATCATTCTGCAGTCACTAATAATACCATCTTGCATGCTAAAGCTGGTATCCAATTGTTTCATACAGAAATTGATATTGTAAATAACACAATTTTAGATTTGAATGACGATACAGGAGTTCCTCAAGGTTGCTTTCCTGGCCCTTGTTATGCTACTCCAAGTTGGGGTATTCGAGCAGTAAACTCTCAGCCTATCATTACAGAGAATAAAGTTTATAACAACCTTAATAATTATCCTACTTCTGACCCAAGTGCAAATACAAAAGTGGTGGGAATAGAGTTGGACAATTCTACTAGTTGGAACCCAACAGTAAGTTGTAATAACATAGAATACACAGGAGTGGCTATGAAATTTACAGGTGACAACAGTGGTGGCGAAATTTTGAAAAACAAAATGAACGACCATACTGTAGGGTTTTTATTGCATCAAAATGGTGTGGTAGGGAATGTAGGAAGCGG
This sequence comes from Acidiluteibacter sp., assembly GCF_055129545.1. NCBI lineage: Bacteria > Pseudomonadati > Bacteroidota > Flavobacteriia > Flavobacteriales > Cryomorphaceae > Acidiluteibacter > Acidiluteibacter sp. The sequence goes on from NZ_JBSRUB010000012.1 coordinate 239,477, forward strand.
CGGGAATGCTTCTCAAAACCAATGGACTGGTTCGTATTCTAGAAGCAATACTTTTGCAAATAAATCCAATGGTGGGGCCTCTAATTTGTTTGTGCAAAGTGGTGCTCCTTATAATCCTGTGATAACTCTTGGTGATTATTTAGGTGTTGGCGCTTCTCCAATGATTAAAACCATCACTACAGCAGCTGCGAACTCAGGTTGCACAACCCGGGCTAGAGTGCGAAACAATACAGCGAACACGAATGCACCTAGTTTTAGACAATTCCAAAATGGAAATAGCGTAAGAGGAAAGCAACCTTTTATGGTGTATGCGAGCGACAGTGCGTTGCAATTCAATCAGCAATTGTTGTTTTTCAACTTGTCTAAAGATTCTGCCTTGATGAATAGTACAGCGTGGAAACAATTTTCAGATTCTATGCGAACGACTCCTATTGGTAAAACCATCGGACAGCCATTGAACAATGCAGGCAGAGGTGCTATCAATGTAGGAACTCCTACTAATTTCGATACTAATTTGGAGTTAATTGATCCGATTGCGGTTCGTTATAAAAATGGAATTGAACTGACTAAAAAGGAAATGGCTCAATTGCAGGAAATGGCACTAAAATGTCCTTATTATGATGGGTTGGCGGTGTATCAAGCACGTTCTATTATTACCGAATTGGGAGGTACAGAAGTCTACAACAATTGTGAATCAGTAGAATTGATACCATCTTTAGGAAATGCAAGCAAACGAATAAAAAGTGAGGAGAATTCAGCACTTTCTACTTTTGCGATTTATCCGAACCCTGCCAAAGAAATGATTTTCCTTAATTTTGAAGTGAACGAAAAAGATAATGTGACCTTTGAATTGTACGATGTATTGGGTAAGCAACAAACCATTAGCCGTTTGAATGCAACCAATCAGCACCAAATTAAATTGAGCAACGTACAACCAGGCATTTATTTTTACCGTCTACTTGTTAACGATGCTGCTAGTGAAAGCGGTAAATTAATCATTGAATAGTTGAGAACAGTTTTAACCATAATTATTTTGTTTTGGGCGGTGCAGTGCACCGCCCAAAATTTAATCCCCAATCCTTCTTTTGAAGATACTTCAAAAACAGGATGGAGTTATTATTTGCCAGACCAATGGAGAGTAACTGGAACAGGAAATACACAACCAGAATACTACAATGAATATCACGATAAATATTGGACAGTTCCTCAAAGTGCTTTCGGTTACCAATTTGCTCAACAAGGAAATAAATATATTGGAATGGTCATATACTTATTAGATCGGTCCCATAAACCTCAAAGAAATTACATTCAATGTGATCTGAAACAGCCTTTGCTCACCGATTCGAATTATTGTGTTAAGATTCATGTAAATCTCCCTGATTCTTTTTCTTATGCTTCTCGGAATCAATTAGGTATTTATTTGTCAAACAATCGTATTTCTTCTAATTCCGATTTTCATTTACCGTATACACCTCAAATCATTGTTTCTCCTACCAATTACATCACTGAAACCAAAAATTGGGCAGTGTACAACCATACCTATAAAGCAGTAGGAGGAGAAAAAGTATTGACATTAGGCAATTTTAATGACACAACAGCTATTGATACATCTTACATGGGCTATAATAGAGGTAATTATCAATTTTTTGGTACGTATTATTTTATTGACAACCTTTATTTGGGGAGTTGTGCTACTTTGCCGTTGAGTTATGATGGCAGTATTGGGGTGAAGTTAGATAGTGCATTGTGCCATACCAGCCCTGTAGATGCCATACTCCATTACACCAATACCGGTGAAGAATGGTTGGATTTTACAAGAGATACGTTGCACATTACTACTACGGTTAAACGCAATGGGTTTGTGATGCAAATCATACAACAGGAAGTGAATTCCAATAGTTACAATCCCATTCCTACAGAAGCATTGTTTGGAGGTAATACCGCAAAAATTCCGATCCAAGGGTTGGATTTTACTACTTTGGGTGCCAATTATGAGTTAAGCGTAACGGCTACCTTTAATCGGGATGAAGTAAGTTCTAATAATCAATTTGATACTGTATTTGTTCCCAACCATGTAGTGGATCAAATTGTTATATCCGCAGATACCATTTGCAAGGGAGAAGGTGTTCAATTAGTAAATCTAGCACCACATTTTACTTCTCAATGGCAGTATAGCGAGAATGCCATCAATTGGTCAAATTTAGCAATTGGCGATTCAGCTAATCATGTTCCAATTTCAAGTCCGATGTATTATCGGTTAAGCGTATGCAATGCGTTGTTTTCAGATACGTTTCAAGTGGTTCAAAACAATCCACCAAAACTAAATGATACAATAGTCAATTTTTGTCAAAACACCACACAAACCATTGTTCCCCAATTCGCAGAATCTATTTCTGCAATTAATTGGTACAATTCTGCAACAGCAACCAATCCATTTTTTCAAGGGTTTGCCTATTCGTTTAAAGTCAACAATAACCAAACCTATTATTTAGAAACAGACGTAGACAATTGTTTGGCCGTAGAACGAAGCAAAATAGAAGTACAAGTAGCACCTTGTGCGTTAATCATTCCAAATATTTTCACGCCCAACGGCGATGGAGATAATGATAGGTGGGAGTTGGGTAACACCAAAGGCTTATCTTTAGAAGTCACTGTTTTCAATACATGGGGTATGAAAGTAGCCGAATGGAAAAACAATCCGTCTTGGGATGGGAATAATGTTGCCGGAGGTGTTTATTTCTACATCATCAAACACGATGGAGAAGTGTATAAAGGAACGCTGAGTTTGTATAAATAAAAACATTCAAGTAGCGATTAACTCTCGGAGGGTTAGTAAGCTATTAAATACTAAACCTCTGAGAGTTTTGTAATGAAATGAAAGTATTACATTTGAGTAACGTACAACCAGGCATTTATTTTTACCGTCTACTTGTTAACGATGCTGCTAGTGAAAGCGGGAAACTAATCATTGAATAATTGAAACTAAGTTTAACCATTATTATTATTTTGTTTTGGGCGGTGCTTTGCACCGCCCAAAATTTAATCCCTAATTCGTCTTTTGAAGATACTTCAAAAACTGGTTGGAGTTATTACTTACCAGACCAATGGCGTTTAGCAGGCGGAGTAAATAGGCAACCGGAATATTACAATGAATATCATAGTAATTTATGGACAATTCCTCAGAGCATTTTAGGTTATCAATATCCGCAGAATGGTACGAAATACATTGGTATGAGGATGTATAATTTTGCCACTATTGCATGGAAACAAACAAGGGATTATATTCAAACAGATTTGAATCAGTCGTTAATGGCTGATTCTATATATTGTTTTAGAATTCATGTAAACCTGCCAGATTCTTTTACCCATGCTTCTCGTAACCAACTGGCCATTTATTTGTCCAATAACCGTGTGTCGTCTAATTCTAGCTACAATCTACCTTATACGCCTCAAATCATTGTTTCTCCAAGCAATTACATCACTGAAAAAAAAAATTGGGCAGTGTACAACCATACCTACAAAGCAGTGGGCGGAGAAAAAGTATTGACGATGGGAAATTTTAATGACACCACTGGCATTGATACACTTTATGTTGGAGGTGGTAAAATTGAAGATATTTTTTTCGGTACTTACTATTTCATTGACAACCTCTATTTGGGGAGTTGTGCTACATTGCCGTTGAGTTATGATGGCGGTATTGGGGTGCAGTTAGATAGTGCATTGTGCTATACCAGCCCTGTAGATGCCATACTCCATTACACCAATACCGGTGAAGAATGGTTGGATTTTACAAGAGATACGTTGCACATAACTACTACGGTTAAACGCAATGGGTTTGTGGTGCAAACTATACAACAGGAAGTGAATTCCAATAGTTACAATCCCATTCCTACTGAAGCATTGTTTGGAGGTAATACCGCAAAAATTCCAATCCAAGGGTTGGATTTTACTACTTTGGGCGCCAATTATGAGTTGAGCATAACGGCTATTTTTAATCGAGATGAAGTGAGCACCAACAATCAATGGGACACTACTTTTGTGCCCAACCACCGAGTGGATGACGTTACCATTTCAGCACATACTATTTGCAAAGGAGAATCCATTCAATTGGTGAGAAATAACTCCAATGGAAATACCCAATGGCAATACAGTAGTGATGCAGTTGTGTGGTCTAACCTCATTGCTGGCGACACAGCCAATCACATTCCTACGGCTAGTCCGATGTATTATCGGTTAAGCGTTTGCAATGCCTTGTACTCAGATACTTTTAGAATTCTTCAACATCAACCATCGGTGCTAAAAGACAGCACAGTAAATTATTGTCAAAACATCACTGAGACAATTGTCCCTCCGTTTTCAGCATCCATTTCTACCATTAATTGGTATAATTCTCCTTCAGCGACCACCCCTTTTTATCAAGGCTATTCTTATCGTTTTAAAGTCAGTAACAATCAGACGTTCTATTTAGAAACGGAAATTGATGGTTGTAAAGCGGAAGAAAGAAGTAAAATAGAAGTCATTACAGACCCTTGTGCGTTAATTATCCCTTCCTTTTTTACGCCCAACGGCGATGGTGATATCGATACGTGGGAGTTAGGCAACACCAAAGGCTTACCGATAGACATTACTATTTATAATACATGGGGAACCAAAGTAGCACAATGGAAAAACAGCCCTTCTTGGGAAGGTTACCATGTGGCTAGTGGAGTGTATTTCTACATCATCAAGCACGATGGAGAAACGTACAAAGGAAAATTGAGTGTGTGGAAGTAGGAGGAGCATTTGTTTGTATTAGACTTCACTTCGGCTCCGCTCAGTGAACTCTAAAGCCTGTTTTGAGCCAAGCTATAACTGAAGTGCCCAATGAGACAAAGAAAGAGAACATATAATAAGCGAAGGAAAATGGATTAAACAATCAAATGTCCATCGTAAATTTGTCCTTGAGAAAAATGAATTCTTGATCAAAATGAAACTTTAGAGAGGCGGAGAAGTTCCGATTTTAAGAGGAAATCACTTCGCCGAAGTTAAGTTTTATGAAGAGGAAGAATTTATTTTTCTCAAAGACTTGACTTTTTGTTTCATTTTGGGTCAAGCCAAAAGAAAAAGGATTAAAAAAGATGAAAGATAATGTGACCTTTGAATTGTACGATGTATTGGGCAAGCAACAAACCATTAGCGCAGCCGAAATATTCAATAATGACAAATAAAAAAAACGGGAGCCATATTTAAATGAACTCCCGCTTTCAAACCAAATAACCAACTCCTTATAAACCCAAACCATAATAAGCACGCTGTCCTGTTGGGTAGATACCTTCCAATAAAACGCCTCCGCTTTTGTCTTTCATTATTTCAGAAAACTGCTCTAAGCTTTTGATTTCTGCATTGTCAACTTTCTGAATGATAAATCCTTTGCCAACTCCGGCATTTCTAAATTTTCCAGTCAACACTTCTTCAACTTGAATACCAGAAGAGACGTTTAACTCCTTCAATTCATCTTTGCTCAAGTCTTTTAGTTTCACACCCAATGTGCGGTATAGCTCTTTGGAATCATTTTTAATGATGTCCGTATTTCCTTCTATGTTTTTTAAGGTTACTTCCTTAGTGATTATATCACCGTCTCTTAACAAAGTCAGCTCCACTTTGTCACCTGGTCTTTTTTGACCTAATTTTTCTTGCAATGCAGGAATGTTAATGACTCTAGAACCATCGACCTTTTTAATAATGTCGCCTTCTTTTAACCCGGCTGCTTTTGCAGAACCATTATCAGCCAAGCCAGCCACATAAATTCCATTTCTATCGTCGATGTTTTTCTCTTTAGCCAGATTTTCATCAATGTCTCTAATGTTGATTCCGATATAAGCCCGTTGAACCGATCCGAACTCTTTTAAATCTGCGACTACCTTTTTAACAATATTAGATGGAATTGCAAAAGAGTAGCCGGTGTATGAACCAGTGTTCGATTGAATCGCTGCATTGATTCCAACTAATTCACCTTTTGTATTCACTAAAGCTCCACCACTGTTACCAGGATTTACTGCTGCATCTGTTTGTATAAACGATTCGATGGAAGAAGCTCCTGTATAAGGGTCATTTCCTAAAATATTGATGTCTCTTCCTTTTGCAGAAATAATTCCCGCAGTTACCGTTGATGTTAAGTTAAATGGATTTCCTACTGCCAAAACCCATTCTCCAACTCTTGTTTCATCAGAGTTGGCAAAGTCAACCGTTGGTAAATCATCGCCGTCAATTTTCAATAAGGCAATGTCAGTGGTTGGATCCAAGCCAATCACCTTTGCTTCGTAAGTTTTACTATTGTTTAAGGTAATGTTGATTTTATTGGAATTCTCCACTACGTGATTGTTGGTTACAATGTATCCATCATTGGAAATTATAACACCGGAACCTGCCCCTTTAACTGGCTGAGAATATTTTTTCTGAACGTTTCCATTTCCGTAAAACAACTCCTTTAGCGGATCAAATCCGTATTGCGTTAGTTCTCTGGTGCCTTCCGTTTTGACATGAACAACGGCATGAACAGTTAGTTCGGCTGCCGTCACATAATCCACTCCAATCTCTGGCGCTCCTCCAACTATGTTGACCAATTTAGTTGGAATCTTTTTTTCAGAAGAGGAACTCGTTTCTGTATTGTTTTCAAAAATCTTGTACATGCCAATCGAGGTAATTCCGCCTAACATGGCTGCAACAAAAACTAAAATAACTTTTTTCATAGTATGTTTTTTTTGATTTTTATTATTCCAAATTTAACGCTGTAAGTGTTGTGATATTAGGCAACTGCCGTTAAAAATTGTTAACCTAGAATTAGTCAGTATCTTTGCTGTTAAATAGATTTAATTCTCCTTTCATGCAGTTAAAATTTTATAAATATCAAGGCACTGGAAACGATTTTGTGATGATCGACGATCGTGAAAATAAGCTTCATTTATCAACTCAACAAATTCAGCATTTATGCGATAGACGATTTGGAATTGGGGCGGATGGTGTCATTCTCATTCGGAATCATGAAGCAGTAGATTTTGAAATGGTGTATTACAATTCAGATGGCAGTCAAAGTTTTTGTGGCAATGGAAGTCGTTGTGCTTTAGCTTTTGCTGAAACTTTGGGGATTTATAAATCAGAAGCATCTTTTATCGCCATTGATGGAAAGCATGTTGGGAAGTCTCAGAATAATTTGTTCTACACCAAAATGGGAGATGTTGATGAGGTGGAAGTTGGTGATGGATATATGTTCATTCACACCGGATCTCCGCATTATGTGATTTGGAAAGACGATTTGTCGGATTTTAATTTAGTGGAAGAGGCAAAAAACATTCGTTACAATAATCGCTTTAAAGCAGCGGGAACGAATGTAAATTTTGTAAAAGAATTGACAGATGGAGTTCAAGTGCGCACCTACGAAAGAGGAGTGGAAGGTGAAACGTTGTCTTGTGGAACAGGGGTAACTGCAGTAACATTGGCGCAAGCGGTGAAGCACGATATGACAGATGCTGAGCTGAAAATTGAAGTAGAAGGTGGCGAATTGAAAGTGTCTTTTGAACGAGCCGGTAATCAGTTTAAAAATATTTGGCTCATTGGTCCTGCAGAATTTGTATTTGAAGGAATTACAGTCCTTTAGTTTTCTTCAAAACAACGTTGAAAATTCTTGAAAGAATATAGTAAATAGGCGTATCATATATTTTATCTTTGCCCGATGTTAGAAAAAATTATTATTGTTGATTTTGGTTCTCAATACACCCAGTTAATTGCTAGAAGAGTAAGAGAACTAAATGTATATTGCGAAATTCATCCGTTTAATAATCTAAAGCAGATGGATGATAGTGTTAAAGCGGTAATCCTTTCTGGAAGTCCATTTTCTGTGCGGGATGAGAATGCACCACAAATCGACTTATCGAATATAAAAGGCAAAATGCCTTTGCTAGGTGTTTGTTATGGAGCGCAATACATGGCACAGCATTTCGGTGGTCAGGTATTGCCATCTGAGACCAGGGAATACGGTCGTGCAAATTTATCTTTCGTAAGCCAGTCTAATCCATTCATGAAAGGCATTTCTGACAACAGTCAAGTATGGATGTCACACGGAGATACCATCAAGCAAGTGGCTGATAATTTTGAAATCATTGCATCTACTGAAGATGTAAAAGTGGCGGCATACCATATACAAGGAGAAGATACTTATGGAATCCAGTTTCACCCTGAGGTGTATCACTCAACAGAAGGTTTGGAGTTGTTAAGAAACTTTATTGTGAATGTGGCAGGGTGCTCACAAAACTGGACGGCAGCTTCATTTGCAGAAACCAGTATTCAAGATTTAAAGGATAGAATCGGAAATGATAAAGTTGTTTTAGGGTTATCTGGAGGTGTAGATTCTACAGTAGCAGCCATGTTATTGAAAGAAGCAATTGGCGATAATTTATATTGCATCTTCGTGGACAACGGATTACTTAGAAAGAATGAATTTGAGCAGGTATTGGAGCAATACAAGCACTTAGGATTAAACATAAAAGGAGTGGACGCTAAATCTCGTTTTTACGAAGCGTTGGCCGGAGAATCAGACCCTGAAAAGAAAAGGAAAGCAATCGGACGTGTATTCATCGAAGTTTTTGATGATGAAGCGCATGAATTAACAGATATCTCTTGGTTGGCACAAGGAACCATTTATCCGGACGTGATTGAGTCCGTTTCTGCAACAGGTGGTCCATCTGCAACCATAAAAAGTCACCATAACGTGGGAGGTTTGCCTGATTTCATGAAATTGAAAATAGTTGAGCCATTGCGATTGTTATTTAAAGACGAAGTTCGTCGAGTAGGAAAGGCATTAGGTTTACCAGATAACTTATTGGGACGTCACCCATTTCCTGGTCCGGGATTAGCCATTCGTATTTTGGGAGACATTACTCCAGAAAAGGTACGCCTTTTGCAAGAGGCAGACGCAGTATTCATTGATGGGTTGAGGAAAGCCGGTTTATACGACAAAGTTTGGCAAGCAGGAGTGATCTTATTGCCAGTTCAGTCTGTTGGTGTAATGGGCGATGAGCGAACCTATGAAAATGCTGTGGCATTGAGAGCAGTAGAATCTACTGATGGAATGACTGCAGATTGGGTGCATTTGCCGTATGAGTTTTTAGCAAAGACATCGAATGAGATTATTAACAAAGTGAAAGGGGTGAACAGAGTGGTGTATGACATCAGCTCAAAGCCGCCTGCAACAATAGAATGGGAGTAATTATGAAGAGTAAGATGAGATTAGCTTTCCTATTGATTTTAGGTTTTTTGGTATTGACACCGACTATGGTTTCGGCTCAAGATGCGGCACCTAATTTAGAGGTTCATAAGATTAACGGAAAGGAGTATTACATTCATACCATTGAAGCAGGCAATACTTTGTATGCCGTTTCTAGAATGTATGCCATTCCGCTTAAAGATTTATTGAAAGCGAATCCATCTGCGGCAGATGGTTATGCTATTGGCGATCGTATTTTAATTCCTTTGAAAGAAGTCAAACGAAAAGACTTCACCCAAACTGTTGAGGTAGATGGCAATTATTTGATCCATAAAGTAGAAAAGAAGAATACATTGTATGCCATTAGTAAGGAGTATGATGTTGATCAAAAGGACATCATAGCCGAAAATCCTCAAGTAATGGATGGATTGAAGGAAGGCATGGAAATTAGAATTCCGGTTGCTAAAATCAAGAAGACAGAAGAGAAGCAATTGTATGTTCCTGCTAGAGAGAATATTTGGCAAACACATACGGTAGTAGCTAAAGAAACGGTTTATTCTTTATCCAAGAAGTACCAGGTTTCCATTGATTCAATTTTATCTGTGAATAATGGATTAGTAGGCGGATTGAGAGTAGGAGAGTCGGTGAATATTCCGATTTTCAAGATTGTTGAATCGGATACAGATACTGCATTTATTCCAGCTCCTGTTTTTGATAGCACTTCGATAAAACCAGCTTACAAAGTGGCCTTGATGCTTCCATTTTTTCTGAAAGAGAATAAAGTGGCCTTAGAAACAGAAAACATTACCGCTTCTGATATTTTTGGAATGTCAGGTTATGCATTGGAGTTTTACGAAGGTTTTTTATTGGCGATAGATTCATTGAAGAATGAGGGGTTGAATTTAAAGTTAATGGTTTACGATACGGAGAATGATACTGCAGTTACTGCAGCTATTCTAAAAAAGCCGGAATTAAAAACCGTGGATCTGATCGTTGGCCCCATGTATTTTAAAAACTTTGTCTTAGCAGCTGATTTTGCAAAGAAAAATAAAATCAATATTGTAACACCGGTAAAACAGAGCAATAAAATCCTGTTAGGGAATTCATATGTAAGTAAGGTGGCAACAAGCAGTCCGTTATTGGTGAAGCGATTTGCAGAGTATTGCCACAGTAATTGGAGTAAAAACAACATTATTCTTATCAACCACCAAGGAGAAGAGGATGATGCGACCATTCAAACTTTTTTGAAGAGCTATAAAAAGAGCATGTTGGACAGCAAGGATTCTACCATGCAGTCGGTTCCAAATGAGTTGATCTATGGAGATAAGTCGTTCTCGAATTTGAAGAACAACTTGAATGAGTTGAAAATGAATGTAATTTACATTCCTTCAGAGAATCAAGCGTTCATTACTGCCTTGATTAGTTCATTGCATGAGGTAAAAGGCGATTATAAATTTACGTTGGTGTTCAATGAGAATATTTTAAATTATGACAACTTAGAGGTAAAGAGTTTACATGATTTAAATGTGCATGCATTGACCTCTGAATTTGTTGATCCTGAAGCGAAAGAAGTGAAAGTGTTCAAAGAACAATTTTTCAATAGAAATAAACACCTGCCGAGTAAGTTTAGCTATTTGGGTTACGATGTAGGTTATTTCTATTTGAGTCTGTTAAATCAGTTTGGAGTGAACTATGAAGTGATGTTTATGGGGTACAACAAAGAGATGTTGATGATGAACTTCAATTTCTTTAAAACTGGAATAGAAAGCGGCTATGAAAACCACAGTGTTTTCCTATTGAAGTACGAAGATTACAAACTGAAGAAGGTGTTTTAATACCACGATTGATCATATTTAAAAGCCATCATTTTGTAGAAATGATGGCTTTTTTTTTGTGGCTTATGTGTTTTTTATTTGGCCAAATGTTAAAATTCTTATGGGTATTTGATAATTCTTTATCTTAGTAAACGAAATTAGTTCAGTTAATTGAATTTAAACTAACCGTTCCAACTACTCAAAGACCCACTAATGAAAATTACATTGAAACAATTACTATTTATTTTATTCATTTATTCAGGAATGAAGGTTGAGCTTATGGCTCAATCTTCATTTTCTATTGACTCCTCTTTTACCCCCTTTTTAGACTTTACTCAGAGTTACCTTTCAACAGGTGGTAGGGTTTTTGATTTATGGGAGGATCCTAAAAATGGAAATATTTATGTGGTTGGAGATTTTAATCAACAGCACAATGGGAAATTTTTTAAAGGTAATGTCTGTTACACTCCATCCGGTTCACTCTGCCCCAATTATGAAGGGGTGGTTGGTACTGATTTAAAGCAAGTATATCCCATTAATGATACTTCTTTAATACTGATTAAGGAATTTTTCATCCGCCACAGTGACTTTAATGGTTCTCCATTAAAGCCAAACTTGTATTCCAACTTACGGGAAAGTGTACCTTGTATGCATGGTGCTAAACCATATTTCTACAAAGATGGATCGGCTTTGGTTGCGAATAGCCATGGCTCTCATGATTGGAGTTGTTTGCCCATATATAATGGAGATACCTTGTATAAACAGTATATCATAAAAGTAGATCCCGAAGGAATCTATGATTCCACATTTCAACATTCGATGAATTATACGCCAACTGGTTTTATTCCTTACGATAGCAATCGGATCTTTGTGTTTGGGTTGAATCATAAATTTACCCAATATGATGGTCATACAGTCAATGGCCTTTGTCGGATCTTTTTAAATGGAGACATTGATACTACCTTTGAAAATCCAATCGTGCCAGGAAATAATAATTACAGTATACTTCCTACAGGAGAAAGTGGGAAATTCTTTATTCTAGGAGGTGTCATCCATTTGAAAGATCATCCTGGCAAAACCACTACGCTTGCGCGGTTTAATTCAGATGGCTCATTAGATACTACTTTTATGAACTTTAATGGTGCAGAAGATACTACGGCTAATCCATACTTGGGAGTAGGAGTTGTCACCGAAACAGAGGATAATGGTTATTTGGTTGTAGGGGAATTTTCTATATATCAAGGATATGTTAAAAACGGAATTGTGAAATTAGATTCAACGGGAAAACTAGAGCCTCAATACTTCAATAATTTCATCGGGCCAGACAGCTCAATTGTAAAGTGGGGGACTGCAAGTATTATCAATATAGAAAAGTCGATCAATGGCGGGTATTATATTTATGGTGATTTTAAATATTGGGATGGAAAACCTTCCCAGCCAATTATAAGAATTCATGGAATGAGTGTAGGACTAGATGAGAAAAAACAAAGTGCTAAAACCCAATTACTACAAGCAGTTTATCCCAATCCTACGAATTCAATGGTAAATTTGGTATGGTTGCCCAATCAACAGATCAATCAAGTCAAAGTAATCAATATTCAAGGTCGAGTGATCCAAAGTATTAATCAAAACTTAAATCAATCTGGTATTTATCAGATCAATTTAGAAAATGAAAATAATGGCATCTATTTCCTAAAAGTGTTTGGGGAAGAGGGTGTAGAGGTTAAGAAAATTGTAAAGCAGTAGTTAGATTTTCTTTTCCTAATTAACCGTATTAGGGAACATACTATATATTATTGTTCTATGCATTTTTTAAAGAAAAAAATAAAATCAAACAATTAAATTGAAACCTATGAAAAAAATATTACTCTTTAACACTTTTGTATTTATTTGTATAATAGTGTCTGCTCAAAATTACTCACAGGTAGGTGCTATCGGGCATTATAACTTACGAAGTACTGTTGCACCTAACGATAGGTCTTATGCAACGTTAGAAACAGTTAGTGATACTGTAATAAACAACTTTCCGTGTAAAAAATTAATAGAAATTCATTATAATTTGAATGGTAGTGTTGGAGGAAAAGCCGCTCACTTTATTCAAAATTTAGGCTCGCAAGTCTTTTTCTTTTATAAGGATAGTGCCTTTAATTGGGTAAGAGACACACTTTATGATTTTAGCTTAACTAAGGGAGAATCTTATACATTTTATCAAGACCGAAATCAGCCAGTAACTGTTTCCGTAGACTCTGTTAGTAGTATGACAATAAACGGAGTTTCTCGTACGGTGCAACATTTAAGCAGTAGCAGCGTCGGTGTCTATTTAGAGGATAGAGCAGTAGAAGGTTTGGGCGCTTTATTCTTCTTTATGCCCTGGTCTGATTTAGATCCCAGAGGAGGATTAAGGTGTTATCAAGATTCCACCATTGGGTTTTATCGAAATCTAACAGCAGATAGTTGTGATTTTATAAGTGTAGGATTGGAGGAATTGAAATTTAATTTGAGCAATGTTTCAATTTATCCCAACCCTACTAGCTCGAATTTAAATATAGCGTGGATGCCTAATCAACAGATCATTCAAATCCAACTAATCGATATTCAAGGTCGGGTGATCCAAAGTTTTAATCAAGACTTAAATCAATCAAATAGTTATCAGATCAATTTAGAAAATGTAAATATTGGCATCTATTTCCTAAAAGTATTTAGTGAGGTTGGAATTGAAACTAAAAAACTTATAAAGAATTAGTGATCGGGAATTTACTTTGAATATAATAATTTCATAGATGACATTTCTCCCACAAAAAAAAGCGACAACCATCAAGTTGTCGCTTTTGTATTTTAATGTTGTTCAGTCTTATCTTAAGTCGATTACTTCAACTTCAGGATGCTTCGCTGTGTTGAACACAAACTTTGCATCAGGAATCTCTTTGTTCACTTCAAAAGAAGTGATGGTGTAAATGTAGTTGGAACCATCTTTTCCTTTCAATTCAATCTTAGTGACTTCGTTTTTTACTTTGTCTACATATAGCAGAGCAGAGTGGTATGGCTTTTCATCCGCTTTTTCAGGGAATAACTTTACCACTTGGATGGCTCTGCTATTTTCTGTAATATCTTTGTCGTACTTGTACTTAAATCCATCTTCATAAATGGTTAAGATTTTAGACGGGTTTAATGATTCTTCGCCTTCAAGCGTAGCATCATCTATTTGTACTTCCTCTGCATCTGCGATGTATGTCCATTTTGTTTTTCCATCAGAAATTACATTCTGACCCGCAATATTCAGGTTATACTTTTCACCTTTAGAAATTAAACTTCCCTCTTGCTTTTCGCTGATATCTGCCGTTGGGTTATTCAGCTCATACATAAATGTGGCTGAAATGGTTTTAAAGGTTTTTGCCTTTGCACTTAACTTATCTAAAACTGCTTTGGCTTTTACATCTTGCTGAGAAAATGCAGTTTGAGTACCAAACAGAATCAATCCTATTATCAATAATTTTTTCATAATCGAGGTTTCTATATTTATTTAATCCATGTTATTCAAATACTGTTCCAAAGTTGCTTCATCTTGGATTAATACTTGTCTTGCCTTACTTCCCTCGAAGGGGCCAATGATTCCTGCGGCCTCTAATTGATCTACTATTCGGCCTGCTCTATTGTATCCTAGTTTTAATCTTCTTTGTAGTAAAGATGCTGATCCTTGTTGATGTTGCACAATAATTCGCGCCGCGTCTTCAAATAAAGCATCTCTGTCTGATAAATCCACATCTCCTGCTGCTCCACCACCATTTTCATCTACGTATTCAGGCAGCAAAAAGGCGTCTGGGTATGCTCGTTGGTTTCCAATAAACTCGGTTAGTAATTCCACTTCTGGTGTGTCAATAAACGCACATTGCAGTCGAATTAAATCACTACCGTTAGATAATAACATATCACCTCGTCCTATCAATTGTTCCGCACCACCAGAATCTAGAATGGTTCTTGAGTCAATTCCTGAGGTTACTCTAAACGCTATTCGAGCAGGAAAGTTTGCTTTGATACTACCAGTAATAATATTAGTAGATGGACGCTGAGTTGCAATGATCAAGTGGATTCCAATTGCTCGAGCCAACTGCGCAATCCGAGCTATCGGTTGTTCTACTTCTTTACCCGCTGTCATAATTAAATCGGCAAACTCATCAATTACCACCACGATGTACGGCAAATATTTGTGTCCTTTCTCAGGACTTAATTTACGTTTGATGAATTTGGTGTTGTATTCTTTGATGTTTCTTACAAAAGCTGTTTTCAGTAATTCGTAACGAGTATCCATTTCGATACACAACGAATTCAAAGTAGCAATTACTTTCTGGTTGTCCGTAATAATTGCATCTTCTGTATCAGGTAGTTTAGCTAAAAAGTGACGTTCAATTTTATTGAATAGCGTCAATTCTACTTTCTTTGGATCGACCAATACAAACTTCAGTTGTGCAGGATGCTTTTTGTACAATAAAGAGGCAAGCACTGCATTAAGTCCAACAGATTTTCCTTGTCCAGTGGCACCGGCCATTAACAAGTGAGGCATTTTTGCCAAGTCGAATACAAAAGTTTCGTTAGAAATGGTTTTACCCATTACTACAGGTAGTTCATATTTACTGCTTTGAAATTTCTCAGAAGCAATAACAGATCGCATCGATACAATGTCAGGATTCTGATTAGGCACTTCAATACCAATTGTTCCTCGTCCGGGAATCGGAGCAATGATTCGAATTCCCAAAGCAGCTAAACTTAAGGCAATGTCATCTTCTAAGTTTTTAATCTTAGAAATACGAACTCCAGGCGCTGGCACTATTTCGTATAAGGTTACTGTTGGTCCAACAGTCGCCTTAATGCTGTCAATTTTTATATTGTAATTTTCTAACGTCTTTACAATTCTGTTTTTATTGGCCTCTAATTCTTCTTTGTCCACTTTAATCGAACCGCTACCATATTCCTTTAGCAAGTCAATTGGTGGAGTTTTGTAATTGGGCAAGTCCAATGTTGGGTCATATTCACCAAATTCTGCCACTCGGCTGTCTAGCTCATCATCCGATAATTCATCGTCTTCTATCGGTTCTTCTATTTCTAATCCAACTTCTTCTTCCTTCGCTTGCGGAGCGGCTTCTTCTTCAGGAATGGCGACTTCAAATGAAAAGTTTTTGTCTTCTTCTTTCGCTACTTCTGGTTCAGGCTTTTCTTCTTCGGCAGGAGCTTCTTCTTTAGAAAGTTCAATAGTTTCGTCTTCCTTCATCGTCGGCATCATTTCTTCTTCCGAATATTCATCTTCTATCTCCATTTCAGCTTGCGCTTCTTCTTCAGCTGCACGAATGATATTTTCTCGATTGCCATTTTCTTGAAGGTCAATTTCCTCTTCAGTTGCCACCTTTTCATCTGCAGATTTTTTAAATAACCCTGCAAATGACATATTGAATGAAATCGTTAGAAATGCCAAAAAGGAGAAAATGATAAAGAAGCCGGTTCCTACAAACCCAATGATGCTTTGCAACCATTGGTTGATTTGATAACCAAATCCACCTCCTAAAAAGAACAAGGATTGATTGAAGAAATAGCTCATCAATAGAGAAGTGAATATGACTCCGAAAAAGGAGATTCTGAATGATCTTCTGATTGGAAGAAGGGATATTTTAAAAAGTATTTTAAATCCAACTAAAAAGGTGAGTAATACAAATAAGAAAGAGGCAATTCCAAACCATTTATAAATGAATAAGTGAGCGGCAGCAGCTCCAAATTTACCCAACCAGTTTTCTGCTACTATTTCAGGATTCCATAAAAACTCTCCAATAGAGAGTTCTAGTTTGCTCTGATCTGCTTCCCAGGTGAACAAAAAGGAAGAGAAGGCCACCAATAGGAATGCGGAAAGGAGGATAAATAATAATCCAACTACATTCTTTGTTCGTTCATCTTTAATAAAGGTACTGATGGAATTGAAAGACTTCTTTGGACCGGAAAAGCGCTTCCCTTTTTTCTCTTTGGGTTGCTTTTCTTCTTTCGTACTCTCGGGTTGTTCAGTTTTAAATTGATTCTTCGCCATTCTTTATATTCTCAATCTTCAAATGTAAGAAATCGCATTGCAATTTGACAATACATTTGTGGTTTTGAAATGAGGTAAATTGAGTGTGTATGATGTTGGTTGTGTATGTTTTGATTCAAATGGGCTATTGCACACTTTGAAAAATAGTTTCAATCTGATTTTTCAATTCGTCAGGAGTGATGACTGCGTACTCTTCACCAATCTCAAAATCGCTAGTGTCGATCTTTTTTTTGTGTATTGTTTCGGCAGTAAATTCCATGATAATGCCAAAATTTTCGACGGTGTATTTTAACATGATTCCTGGTATCTCAGCGAATGGAGTTCCTGAATTGGGGTTTGAGCTTCCAATTTCATCTGTATAGTAAATGGTGTATTTTTTTCCATTGGTATCCAATGAGAATTCTGCTTTATGGCATAAAAACCCAAGGATGGAATCCTGTTCGTCTATAAAATGAATACTGAGGTTGGAAAATTTTGGATTTAATCGGTCAAAAGTGCCATCCGTATAAGTGGATTGGTATTTTTTGTTCAACATTTTTACAGTCTGTGAAAGCTGATTGTTTTTAAGATCGTTGATGTAGGCCGATTTGAAAAGACCCATTGCCGCTGAAATTTCACTTTTAGATTTTTCTTTCGTGAAAGTGTAGTTCATTTCCTTTGGCATCATGTCATACATTAAACCGTTGGTATCTTCTTCAGGATAGTATATGGAGTAAATAATCTCTCCTTCGTTGAGGTCATTGCTAGATTCATCGCATCCCCAGAGGATAGAGACGAATAGTAAAAGAAGAAAAGAAAAGTACTTCATGTATTTTATACTGCCTTACCATGTAATTTTTTCTTTGTTTAGAAATGCAGCAATTCCGCTCTTGCAATCGTTTGTTTCTCTGGCTTTCGCATTCTGTGCTGCTGCCAATGTAAGACCTTCAGAAATACTCATGTGTTGCACATCTGAGATTAGCTTTTTGGTCATTTCCATTGATTGTGAAGAATTTTCTAAACAAAGCTTCTGAGCAAATATAAAAACTTTTTCATCTATTTCGACTAATGGTGAAATATAATTGACTAAACCAAAATTGTGGGCGACAGAACTATCGATTAAATGTCCTGACAGCAGTAGCTCTTTAGATTTTGCTTCTCCTATTTTTCTCAATAAAAAGATACTAACAATGGCAGGGATAAATCCAATTTTCACCTCAGTATAGCCAAATTTTACATCAGGAACTGAAAAAACAAAGTCGCAAGCAGTTGCTAATCCACATCCCCCTGCAATGGCATGGCCTTCAACTTGTGCTATCACTATCTTTTTTAAGGAATAGATGAGTTGAAATAATTCCATTAAAGCCGTTGAGTCGGCTAAGTTTTCTTCATAACTATTGGATTGAAGGGTTTTGAGGTATGCTAAATCAGCTCCTGCACAAAATGCGTCACCATTCGCTTTCAGAACAATAACTTTTACATCTTCATTTTTTTCTGCAGATCTAAATGTTTCTTTCAATTCTTCTACAAATTGCGCATTCAGCGCATTTCTTTTATCAGGTCGGTTTAGAATAATGTAGCCAACTCTTTCTTTGATTTCAAATTCTACAAACTCCATTTTGATCTATTTTTTCTAAACTAAATATACTTTAATCACTCTTAAATTAGAGGGAGATAAATTATCTATTTGTCACACTGAGCATTTCGACTGAGCTCAATACAGGCTTTAGTCGAAGTGAACCATTAATAATACCCCAGCGACTTTAACATTGATTTGTGACTTTGTTCTTTCGAAAAAAGGCGAGTAGTTATATTGCCATCTGCATCTTTGTCAATCACAACGTGCTTCGGAGATGGAATGAGGCAATGTTTAATTCCTCCAAATCCGCTCAATGCTTCTTGATATGCTCCGGTATTGAAAAATCCTATATATAAAGGAGCGACTTTTGGGTCATCGTTATATTTGGGCAAGAACACTTGGTTCTCATGAGCTTCAGAGTTGTAATAATCCAAACTGTCACAAGTTAATCCACCTAAATTTACACGCTGATGCGGAACATCCCAATGGTTGATCGCCATCATGATGTACTTTTGATTAATTCCCCAGATGTCAGGTAAGGTGGTGATAAAAGAACTGTCAATCATATACCAACGTTCAGTATCGTTTTGTTTTTTCTCATCTATAATAGAGTAGATTGACGCACCACTTTCTCCTACGGTAAAAGACCCAAATTCTGTAAAAATGTTTGGCTCTTCAATCTGATGTTTTACGCAGAATTCTTTGATCTGATTGATTATTTCTTCAATCATGTATTCGTAATCGTATTCAAATCCAAGAGAGTTTTTTATAGGTAAACCACCCCCAATGTTTAAGGAATCCAACTCAGGGCAAACTTTCTTCAATTCACCATATACCTGCAAACATTTTAATAATTCACTCCAATAATAGGAGGTATCTTTTATGCCCGTATTTATAAAAAAGTGAAGCATCTTTAAATCGAAGCGCTCATCGTCTTTAATTTGGTCCAAATAGAAATTTTTGATGTCCTTATAACGAATACCCAATCTAGAAGTATAAAACTCAAAAGAAGGCTCCTCTTCAGAAGCGATTCGAATTCCAATGTTGCACTTTCCTTTTACATGTTCTTTGTAATAATCCAGTTCTTTCATATTGTCCAAAACTGGTAAAACATTGTATTTTTCATCAATTAACTTGACGATGTTTTCTAAATACAACGTTCGCTTGTAACCGTTGCACACAATGTATCTATCTTTCGATAAGTTGCCTTCTCTGTTTAATTCGTTGATAATTTCAATGTCATAAGCAGATGAGGTTTCTAAATGTGTATCGTGTTTTAATACTTCATTCAATACAAAAGAAAAATGCGAACTTTTAGTGCAATAACAATAAGTGTATTTACCTTTGTAATTGCTTTTAGCCATAGCAACATTGAACCACCTTTTAGCTTTGTTGATTTGAGAACCTATTTTTGGTAAATAAGTCAATTTTAGAGGAGTTCCATATTGCTTAATGACATCAGTTAGGCAGATGTCATGGAAATAAAGTTCATTATCGATCACTTCGAATCCTTCTTGAGGGAAGTCAAACGTCTGTTCGATAAGGTTTTTGTATGTATTGTTCATGTGTTTAAAAATGTAACTAAGTTACTTTATGATTTAATATCTAATGTAATGCAGTTGGGTAATAAACTTAATTCTGTTATAATGGAAGTAAAGTTAGCAACAAATCTATAGTTGAGTCAGAATTGAGGCAATTAATAATTCAGATTTAACTAAAATATAATTTAGAATAACTTGATTTTAAAAATATGGAGAAAATAAGATTACTGGAAATGAAATCCGAAATTGCTGCCGGTACACGCGGTTCAAGCATGGGGATAGATGCCTTAAGAATTGCCTCTCTAAATAAAAAAAGCAATTATTTCTCGCATTATCCCATTTATAAAATTGCAGATCGAAACGATTTGCTTTGGGCAGAAAACCCAACCCCTTTTGGAATCCGAATCGATGGGTTAGTCGAAGTTTATCAAAATGTATGTAATGCGGTTTGTGAAACTATTATGAATCAAGAGTTCCCAATTGTATTGTCAGCAGATCATGGTAGTGCAGGTGGAACCATTGCAGGTATTAAAAAAGCTTATCCCAATAAAACACTAGGCGTAATCTGGATTGATGCACATGGGGACTTACACTCACCATATACATCGCCTACTGGCAATATGCATGGAATGCCTTTGGCTACAGCTCTAGGTGTAGATAATGACGAATGCAAAATTAACGAGATAAAGGAAACGACTTTAATAAAGTGGAATGAGCTAAAGTCCATTGGAGGGATGTCGCCAAAAATAACACCGGAGAATTTAATATTCTTTGGTGTAAGAGATACCGAAGCTCCGGAAGATTTCTTGATGAAAAAACACAACATTAAAAATTTTACTGTCGCAGAAACAAGGAAAAAGGGAGTGGAGAATTCTGTAAATGAAGCACTAGCTCAATTGGCTAATTGTGACATTTTGTATATTTCTTTTGATGTTGATTCTATGGATCCAGACGAAGTAAGTTATGGTACAGGAACGCCTGTTAAAAATGGCTATAGGCCGGATGAAGTTCAAACAATGATTAATGCCATGTTAGAAAGTAAAAAAGTTGTGACTTTTGAAATGGTAGAAATCAACCCGACACTTGATAATAAGTGTAATAAAATGGCAGAAACTGCATTTGACATTTTAGAAGAAACGACTCGAATTATAGCGAAAAAACAATAGCAATTGAAGACAATCGAAGAAATTTTATACCAAGGCGCTCAAGCGGCGATAAAAGCATTATACAATGTTGAAGCAAATAATCAGCTGATTCAACTACAAAAAACTCGAAAAGATTTTGATGGAGACATTACTCTAGTGGTATTTCCTTTATTAAGGACATCTAAAAAGTCGCCAGAACAAACCGCAGAAGATTTGGGGTTTTGGATGACTCAAAATGTGGAAGAAGTGTGTGGGTTTAATGTGGTAAAAGGTTTTTTAAACCTTGAAGTTTACACTGAATATTGGACTCAATTTCTAACTTCTGCTTTGGGCACGACTAATTTTGGATTTGCAGCACCAAAGTCTGCAAGTCCAATAATGGTAGAGTATTCTTCTCCGAATACCAATAAGCCGCTTCACCTGGGACACTTAAGAAATAATTTCTTGGGATATTCGGTGAGTGAGATTTTAAAAGCAAATGGACATGAGGTAACAAAAGTTCAGATTGTCAATGATAGAGGAATACATATTTGCAAGTCGATGGTGGCTTGGGAGAAATATGGGAAGGGAGAAACACCTGAATCTACCGGATTGAAGGGGGACAAGCTAGTAGGTAATTATTATGTAAAATTTGATCAAGTATATAAGGTCCAAATTGCCGAATTAGTGGCAAAAGGCATCGAAGAGGATGAAGCGAAGAAACAAGCTTCTATTATGGTTGAGGCTCAAGATATGTTGGTAAAGTGGGAGAATAATGACTCTGCTGTTCGCACACTATGGGAAAAGATGAATGGTTGGGTGTACGATGGTTTTACTAGTACATACAAAACAATGGGAGTAGATTTTGATAAATTATATTACGAATCAGATACCTATCTTTCTGGGAAAGAAGAAGTGTTGAAAGCCTTGAAAGAAGGGAAATTATATCAAAAAGATAATGGATCCATCTGGATTGATTTAACCAATCAAGGATTAGATAATAAATTGCTGTTGAGAGGAGATGGAACTTCTGTATACATGACTCAGGATATTGGAACGGCAATCATTCGCCACAAAGAATACAATTGTGAGGAATATATTTATGTAGTAGGTAATGAACAAGATTATCATTTTCAAGTATTAGCGAAAGTGTTACAAGAGTTTGGATTTGATTGGGCAAAAGGGATTCAACACCTTTCATACGGGATGGTAGATTTACCCACTGGAAAGATGAAAAGTAGAGAAGGTACAGTGGTAGATGCCGATGATTTGATGTTGGAGATGAAAACAACAGCTCAAGATATTTCAGAGGAACTGGGTAAGTTGGAAGGATTAGCTGCTGAAGAAAAGGACGTTCTTTTTCATAAAATTGGAATGGGTGCCTTGAAATATTACATTTTGAAAGTGGATCCTAAAAAACGGATGTTGTTTAATCCGAAGGAGTCTGTTGATTTTGCTGGGAACACTGGGCCATTTATTCAATATACCTATGCAAGAATTCAGTCTATTCTACGAAAAGCTGACATGAATGGAATTGATTTTGATTCTAGCGTTAAGTTGAATTTGTCTGAAAAAGAGGTGGTGAAATTGATTCACGATTATCCAGAGGCGATTCGATTGGCAGGGGAAACACATAGCCCAGCGATAGTGGCCAATTATATTTATGAATTGGTGAAAGTGTATAATTCATTTTATCAAAATGTATCCATTTTCAATGAAGAAGAGGAAGCACTTCGATTGATGAGAATCCAACTGTCGAAAATGGTGGGAGACATCATTAAGAGAAGTATGAGCCTGCTTGGAATTGAAGTTCCAGAGCAGATGTAATGGATGTAGAAATAGATTTTACAAACGTTTACAGAATTGTTAATTTTGCAACTTATAATAAAGAAGAAAACCAATGTTTGATAATTTATCGGATAAGCTCGACAGAGCCTTTAAAGTCCTAAAAGGACAAGGGCAAATTTCAGAAGTTAACGTAGCAGAGACTTCTAAGGAAATTAGAAGAGCCCTCTTAGATGCGGATGTTAACTATAAAATCGCAAAACAATTTGCAGACAGTGTTAGAGACAAAGCGCTTGGGCAAGATGTATTGAGCTCGGTTTCTCCAGGCCAATTGTTTACCAAAATCACCCATGATGAATTGGCTTCGTTGATGGGAGGAGAGAGTGCTGAGATCAACTTGAAAGGCAGTCCGGCTGTTATTTTGATTGCTGGTTTGCAAGGTTCCGGTAAAACGACTTTTTCAGGAAAATTATCAAACTATTTAAAGAATAAAAAAGGCAAAAACCCAATGCTTGTTGCAGCCGATGTTTATCGTCCTGCGGCGATAGATCAATTGCATGTTTTGGGAGGCCAAATTGGAATTGAAGTTTATTCCGACAAGGAAAATAAAAATCCTGTTGAGATTGCAAAAGCAGGGGTTAATCATGCAAAAAGCAAAGGATATGATGTAGTGATTATCGATACTGCTGGACGATTGGCGGTGGATGAGCAAATGATGAATGAGATTGCAGCTGTAAAACAAGCCATAAAACCATCAGAGATATTGTTTGTTGTGGATTCCATGACAGGGCAAGATGCAGTAAATACAGCAAAAGCATTTAATGAGCGATTAGATTTTGATGGTGTTGTATTGACCAAATTAGATGGTGATACAAGAGGTGGAGCTGCTTTATCAATTCGTTCCGTTGTTGACAAACCCATCAAGTTTGTCGGTACAGGAGAAAAGATGGAAGCATTAGACGTTTTCTATCCAAAACGAATGGCCGACAGGATTTTGGGAATGGGTGATGTTGTTTCTTTAGTAGAACGCGCGCAGGAACAGTACGATGAGGAGAAAGCTAGAAAGCTACATAAGAAAATTGCCAAAAATCAGTTCGACTTTAACGACTTCTTGGATCAAATTGGTCAAATCAAGAAGATGGGAAATATGAAGGACTTGATGGGAATGATTCCTGGAGTAGGGAAAGCAATGAAAAATATGGATATTGATGATGACGCTTTTAAGCACATTGAAGCCATGATACATTCCATGACACCACAAGAAAGAGAGCAACCAAAATTGATTGACGGAAGTCGAAGAAAACGAATAGCGGAAGGTAGTGGAACTTCAGTGCAAGAGCTGAATAAATTACTAAAGCAATTTGACGAGACGAGTAAGATGATGCGCATGATGGGCAATAAACAGAATATGGCTAAGATGATGCGTAATATGCCAAAAATGCCGGGAAAACCATAATCAATCTATAAGTAGAATACGATGCAATTAATTGACGGAAAGAAAATAGCAACAGAAATTAAAGACGAGGTAGCTGCAGAAATAGCTATTTTGAAAGAAAAAGGCGCGAAAGTGCCTCATTTGGTTGCGGTGTTAGTAGGCAGTAATGGAGCTAGTATCACTTACGTTAATGCAAAAATAGAAGCTTGTAAAAAAGTAGGAATGCATTCCACCATCGTTCGATTGAATGATACTGCCTCTGAAAAAGAATTATTAGAAGAAGTGGATAAGCTGAATGCTGATGATGATGTTGACGGATTTATTGTTCAATTGCCATTGCCAAAACACATCAGTGAGAAGAAAGTGACTGAAGCGATTTCTCCCAAAAAAGATGTGGATGGTTTTCATCCATCTAATATTGGTAAAATGATGTTGAATCTACCAACATTTTTGCCGGCAACACCTTATGGAATTCTGCAATTAATAGAACGATACAATATTGAAACCAATGGCAAGCATTGCGTTGTTGTTGGTCGAAGTGCTATTGTTGGATCACCTGTTGCCAATTTAATGTCCCGAAATTCTTATCCTGGAAACTGCACCGTAACGCTAACTCACAGTCGAACCGTGAATCTGGCTGAAATTACAAGAACAGCTGATATTTTAATTGTGGCATTAGGTAAACCAGAATTTGTGACCGCTGATATGGTCAAAGAAGGTGTAGTAATTTTTGATGTTGGGATTACCAGAAAAGCAGACAGTTCTAAAAAGTCAGGCTATAAATTATATGGAGACGTTAAATTCGATGAGGTTTCTAAGAAAGCTTCATTTATCACACCAGTTCCAGGTGGAGTAGGGCCAATGACAATTGTTTCATTATTGAAAAATACAATTTTGGCGGCCAAAGGGAAGGAGGCTTAGTTGCTTCTCAATTGGTCAATTGAATAATTGTATCATGTAACAATTGATTTATTGTTGTACAGAAATTGCGCGATTAGTCAATTTGGCCTCTAGATCTCAATTAATAAAGACAACTTACCCCGCTATAAAGCCATTGATTTGTTCTTCAGAAAATCGGTTTCTTACTTTTTCAAAATACACGTGTTCTTCATTTCTGATGTGTTTTTTGATCAACAGTCCCATTACATTTAAGATCTCCAATGCCTGTGTAGCATTATCAGCTTCATCTAATTGATTGCATAACTCAATAATGGCAGTATGTTCTTCCCTTAATTCTTCTGTCAATTGGTCTAAACTGCGAGAAACACCGGATGTTTTTTGAAAGAATTTTTCTTGAACCTTAAAGTTCTCAATGATTGAGTTGATTTCGATTCCAGCTAAATCTTTGGATTCTATTAGTCTAAGGTGTTTGTGATGTTCTTGAAAAAGGGTGTTTAGCTGATTCATATCTAACGTTTATTTAATGTTAAATATACAATAATGTTGTTTCAAAATAGGCTTATGCGTACTTTTAATTAGAAATAATACAATTAATGGCAGCATCAGAATCAAAACTGTGGTACTTAGAGCAGATAAATTTATTTAAGAATTTGTCTGAAGTTGAAATGGCTGAAATTGATCAGCGAGCCATTATGAAATCAGCCGAAAAAAATCAATTTATTTATTTTCCTGAAGAGCCATCTAAAGTGATCTACTTTTTGAAGCGAGGCAGGGTTAAAATTGGTTCCTATTCCTCGGAAGGAAAAGAAATCCTAAAAACAGTGCTTTATCCTGGAGAGGTATTTGGCGAAATGGGTGTTCTTGGAGAATCAAAAAGAACAGACTTTGCTATTGCAATGGATAAAGATACTCGACTCTGTACTTTAAGTATAGAAGAAATGAGAGAAATTATGAGTGGTAACTCTGATCTAAGCCTAGAGGTTACTAAAATGATCGGGGAGAAGTTGAGAAAGGTGGAGCTGAAGTTAGAGTCAGTTATATTTAAAGATGCCCGAACTCGTGTGATTGATTTGATAAAAGAAATGGGAGAATCTTATGGAGTGAAAGTTGGTGAAGAAACCTTGATCAAACATAATTTGACTCATCAAGACATCGCTAACCTCACGGCAACTTCTCGTCAAACTGTAACAACGGTGCTAAATGAGCTAAAAGAGCAAGACTTGATTTATATGGAAAGAAACCGCTTTTTAGTTCGAAACTTAACCGCATTAAAATGAAGCGAATTTTATATATCGGTAACAATTGCCATCAATGTCAAGAAGTGATTGATTTTTTAGATGAATCAATTATTTCATACACTGTAATTAATATTGATGAACAAAAGGAGTTGCCACCAGTTCCATTATTTGTATTTCCTGCACTTTTTGAGAATAATGTTTTAGTGGGATATGGCATAGATATCATTTCAAAGTTCA
The DNA here is from genome assembly GCF_055129545.1 of Acidiluteibacter sp. Taxonomy (NCBI): domain Bacteria; kingdom Pseudomonadati; phylum Bacteroidota; class Flavobacteriia; order Flavobacteriales; family Cryomorphaceae; genus Acidiluteibacter; species Acidiluteibacter sp. The sequence continues at coordinate 266,411 of NZ_JBSRUB010000012.1, forward strand.
AATGAGTACTTGATACTTTAAGTATTTTTCATAAAATAATAGGTGGCTATTCTTCTTATATTGAGCGATTTGTTTCAGCTAGTTTGATTTTTTCTCATTCCTACCCAACTATATTTAATGCGTTGGCGTAATCTATCAAACAAACTAAAAATTTATATTATGAAAAAGTTTACTTATTTAATTGCCTTTTTATTTACCGCTGCATTTAGCAGTGTGCAGGCACAAAATTGTCAAGCAGAGTTCCAATATTGGACGAATGGAATGACAGTACAATTTATGGATTCGTCTTACAGTACCACCATGAATCATTACCCTAGTTGGGATTTTGGTGATGGACAAGGTTCTAATTTGCAAAGTCCAAGTCATACTTATAGCCAAGCTGGAACTTATACAGTTTGTCTTATGATAGTTGATTCATTATGTGGAGATACAATTTGCAAGCCAGTAGTGGTAACTAATCCAAACAGTGCTTGTAGTGCAAGCTATACAATTGTTAAGGATACTGCTTCTCAATTCGGAGTATTTTTATACAACACTTCATCAAATTTAAGTTCACATGTTTACACTTGGGATTTTGGTGATGGAAACTTTGGTTCAGGAAGAACACCTTCTCATCAGTATGCAAGTTTCGGTTCTTATGTAGTTTGTTTACAAATTACAGATACCTTAATGAATTGTATCTCTTACTTCTGCGATACAGTAGGTATGGATTCATTGGGTAACTTGAAGTCTGCTGCAGGATTTTCAATTACTGTTAAAGACCCAACTTTAGTTGGAATTGAGAAAAATGCTTCACTTGAAGAAGTGTCGGTTTACCCTAATCCAGCTGTAA